>CALZBR010000024.1 GCA_945621435.1 uncultured Lachnospiraceae bacterium | reverse complement strand
AGAAGTAAGCCTGCATCGGAGGATAAATCTCCTCCATCAAAATTTATTTTAATCTGTCTATTGCTTTCTAATGATAAGGTGTTTACAATACTCATAAAGGGCTCCTTTGTTTGTATTATTAATGGCTTCGAACACCTTAATTTTACCACAAATGGATGCTCTTTTTTCATTCACTTAATAGGTGAAAAGCAATATTCAGTTAAAACACAGTAACTATGCGGCTTTCAGCCACTTTCACGGCTGTGCCATGAATAATCTAGGTTATCATTGGCCTGTTCACAACCACACTTAGGGCAAAACATAACTTTTCTCCTTAATCATGACAAACATTTTTCTTTTGTTAATTCAGAATCTCTTGCAGTGCAGCAATCAGCTTATGATTGTCTTCTTCATTTCGAACCGCAAGTCTGATAAACTGTCTGTCTCCCATCACAACCTTTTTTGACAGATCCTTAATGAAAAGATTGTATTTCAACAGCAATGTCTTTGTCAGCTCTCTTGCTGTCATTCCCTTTACCTCCGCCATCACATAATTTGCCTGGGAAGGAATCACGCGCAGTCCCGGATTCTTACTCAGTTCACTGACAAATCCGGCTCTCTCTTTCTTCAGCTTGCCCAGACTCTCCAGGTAATCCTTTTTGTATTTTTCCTCAATCTGTAAATAGAATTCACCAAAGGAATTGATGTTCCAGATAGCAACTTCCTTTTTCAGAAGACCAATCAGCTCTTCATCCGAGGATGCCAGTATTCCCAGTCGGATACCGGGCACCCCATAGGATTTGGAGATGGATTTCATGACAACCAGATTCGGATATTGACTGAGAAGTTCTTCCCGCAGCAGGGTACTGTCCTCTTCCTCCGCAAAATCCACAAAGGATTCATCCAGAATAAAGCGGATTCCCCTCTCCCCACACCATGCAGCCAATCCCAGGACATCCGCCTTGGAAATATAGTTCCCGCTGGGATTGTCCGGATTAATCAGGATAAGGTTTTGGATTTCCTTATCTGCAAAAAAGCTCTTCAAATCCTCTGCGGTATAGGAAAAATCCTCGTTTGCAGGGGTAAATGCCACGCTCTTTTCCTTATCATAGCGATTGGGATATTCCTCGAAAGTAGGTCTGACAAAACCTATTTTGCCTTCCAACTTCTCCATCAGACATTTAATCAATTCCGCAGCACCATTCCCCACCAGCACATGCTCCTGATGGATTCCAAAATTCTTGGCAGCCAGAAGGCTGTTAACTCTCATACCGGAAGGGTACTGGGTCAGAAGAGTTTCAAAGCTGGATTTCATCTCATTGATCAGCTTCTGCGGCGGGTAATAGGGATTCACAAGGTAACAGAAATCCAGCAGCCTTGGATACCTCCAATAACCACCGTATCGTCCCTGTATATTTTCTACTTTTCGCTCATCGTCGGCGGAAAACATGGACGTCGCAATATCCAGATCCTGAATATCGTCAATCTCATACCACAGCTGCCCCTCCAGCTTTTTTGCCTTGATCTCCGGATCATCCAGCATGGTAATAACACGCAGCACCTGCTCGTAGTATTCGTTGTTTCCAAGTGCCTTGGAGTAAGCATCCAGAAAAGGCACATAGTGTGTCTCGGAAAAATGTTTGCTGAATTTATAGATATTCACCGTTTTATAATACTTGGGGATATCCTCAAACACAAATTTTTTCCCGGGCACAAAGGCTTCGATAGAGTCGTCCGGTCCTATTTTGACACAGGTCCCGTCCATCCAGGACTCATATTTATCTACCAGTGCAAGGGTTTCCCTGGGGTCGTTCAACAAAGTTTCCAGAACGCTGTCCTCGAAAATCAGGTCGGACTCCAACAGAAGGGTATCCTCCTCCAGCAGATAAGACTTTGCCAGCGCCAGGGAATAGATATTATTGGTTTTATCATAAATCGGATTGTTCACATAAACAATCGGTGTCTCAATGTCCAGAGTGCTGATAAAATCAATCAGCTTCTGTCCTTCATATCCCACAACGATTACCACTCTGGAAAGGTGAAATCTGTCCAGTTGGTGTAGCACCCTCTCAATCAGTGTGACACCGTCCACCTTCACCATACATTTTGTATTATTCTTCGTAAGTTCCTTCAGCCGCTTTCCCATGCCTGCGGCCAGAATCAGACCCTGCATATATTTCATCTCCTTGTTGTTAGCTCAGCCCGGTAACGGTCTGAGCATATTCAAACCTATCCTACCACAAAGGGGAAAAAAAGTATAGAAATTTGTTTCTTTTCATCCTATAATAATTTTAATGTTACTAAAAAACGAACCGAGGTAATCCTTGATGTTTATCACAAAAGACAAACGACGCCTACTTGTCACCTCATTAGCAGGTATTATACTTACATTCACAACAATTTTTGGATATCAGATTGAGCATGATTCAAAGCTGACAATCAATGTACAGGTGATTGCATTGCTGCTTGCTTTTTTTGCATTTACAGTTGCTTCTTTACAGATTCTCTACGGATTATTTGACAAAGCTGCGATTCATCCCAACAAATGCCTAAACATTTCACAAGGTAAATTATACATTATCACTCTGATTGCTTTAATAATCATATATGCTTTTCAGTTTCTGGCACTATATCCCGGTTTATTCATATTTGATGCGGACCGACAATATCTGATGTATGTGAATGGTGAGATTTCAGAACATCATCCCGTACTTCATACCGTGTTACTGGGTTTCATTGTTGATACGGTGTATAAACTTACCGGCGCCTTTAATCATGGGGTAGCGGCATACTGTATTTTTCAGTTTATCGCATGTGCACTATGTATATCCTACTTTATATCTTTTATATTTTTCAAATTGAAAAGCATATGTAGTTTGGTCTTTATGCTTCTTTTCTTTGGTTTTTATCCGCCATTGGTTTTACAGGTAATGTCTGCGACAAAGGATACATTTTTCTTTGCATTTCTATTATTGGTAATAGTTTTGACTATAGAATTTGTTGAAGATAATGAGAAGTTTATTCATAGTCCTTGGAAAATATTTCTATGGATTCTTTCAACTGTATTAATCATTATTTTCAGAAATAATTGTATATATGCTATTCCGTTCTTTGCTATTGCTTTATTAACGAACAAACGGCACAAAAAGAAAATAATCATCGGTTTCTTTGCGATTACGTTTTTTCTTTATGCTTTGTATAAGATTTTCTTTATTCCAAAGTATGTTACCGTAGAAGTGAATGGGCGTGAAATGTATTCTGTTCCAGCCCAGCAGCTTATGCGAATTTATCATAGTAACGAATCGGATATTACCTCACAGGAACGGTCGAACATTGAAAAACTGGTTAATGAGACCGGAAGGCTGTACTATCACCCGAAGATTTCCGACATGGTGAAAGGCAGTCTTGACATGACTTATTACAGAGAAAATGCTTCTGAAATAAATAAGATGTATTTAAGTCTGTTGTCCAGAAACATCAAGTTATCACTGGAATCTTTCCTGGAAAATACTTGTGGTTTCTGGTATCCCGGTTGCGAATTGACAATCAATGCATATGGTGACACCGGATACTGGTCAATCAACTGTTTTCCTCCTGCTGTTTCAAATACAAAGCTAAATCCTGTTTTTGATTTTTACAAGCTTTTTGAAAGTTCAGATTTTGTTACGAAAAATCCCATAACATCCTTGTTTTTCTCACCCGGTACATTTTTTTACTTTTTTATCATTATGTTTGCTTATGCAATCGACAGAAAAAAGAAAGCATATATTCCCTCCTTTTTTCTGATATTTGCGTTATGGCTTACGTATCTTCTGGGACCGGTTGCATTGGTTAGATATGTCATCTTTTTATACGGAATGGTTCCGTTGTATTTGGGATTGGTTTATGAACAGGATGAGCAAAATGAGATGAATGGTTTCATAAGGACTCACATAGGAGAATAAAGATGGACTGTAAACAAATAGATAAGATAAACAGAAAAATACAGTATGCAGTTGCATTTATCGTTTCTATGCTGTTTGTTTTTTTGATTTGGTATAAAAGCGGTATTTATTTTGAAACCAATGATGACCGCTATATCAATTCTTTATTATCCGGTGTCATCACCGGACAGCCGGATGCAGTTGTGTTTCATATAAACTATATTCTTTCTGCTCCTTTTGCATTTCTTTACAGATTATCAAACAAATTACCTTGGTATGGACTGTTCCTGACCGGGCTGTATCTCTTTGGCTATTGGGTGCTGTTGGACAGCCTTTACGCAAAATGCAAGACATACCTGGAAATGACAGGGGCTACCATTCTTGGTGGTATTACATGTATATCATTCTGGTATCTGTTGGGACAAATACAATTTACTTCTGCAACCATTTTCATTGCCTCCGTAGGATATGCCTGCTTAATCCTGGACCGGGATCAAAAACACTGTTTCATAAAGTTTTTTATTTGTGAAATTTTGGCAGTTCTTTGGAGAAAAGAAGCTATGCTTTTGGTACAGCCAATCGGATTTGGTACTTATTTTTGTCTGCTTTTTCTGATGAAAAAATATAATGTGAAGGACAAACTTCAAAAATACGGTTGTGTGTGTGGCTGGATAGTAATCACACTTTTACTTGAGTTTATGGGAACCCTGATCGGTGGGTATAAGGGAAGCGCCCTAAACGAATTTCAACATTTCAGTCAGGATCGAGCGCTTCTTTTTGATTACCACCAAATACCAGCCTACGATGAAATAGCCGACATTTTGCAAAAACACAATGTTTCAAGAGAAATGTACGACGGTTATCTGAATTATAATACCATCTCCTATGATATATCCGTAGATTGCCAGAAAGAAATTGTCCAATATGTTTCAGAACGACAACCATATCAAATAAAGAACATTTTTAGCGGTCTTATCAGTCTGTATACTAAGGAGCAACCATGGGGTATCAACAAACTGTCCCTGTTGTTTCTGATTACTATCCTAATCCTCGCCATATACACAAAGGATCTTCCAACCATATGCGGGGTCATTGGAATGGAGTGTGGAAAGCTCGTTGTGTGGGGTTTCCTGTTTTATCGCGGGCGTGTGTTGAACAGAGTATCCATTCCATTGTTTTTTTGTGAAACCATAATACTTTTGTCGCTTCTATTCTATAATCTTGCTCAATTGGATTTACGCTCTTGGGTAAAATACATGATATCCTCCGCTATTCTGTTGTCTTCACTGTTCTTCGGATTTTCATCTGCCAGACAACAGTATCGCTATATTCACGAAATAAATGAAGGACAGCAAATATATATGAATGGTCTCCGGGAAATCATTGATTATTGTCGGGAACACGAAAACTATCATTTTATCTTGGATTCAACATCTGTTTCCTACTATAAGGGAAGTGCCTTTGAAACTGACATCTATCGCCCCGGCAACTACATCATAAGCGGTGGTTGGTTTGCTGCTCTTCCGTCTGTCCGCCGCCATGTAACTGAATTTGTATCTTCACAGGACGGAATATATCTGGTCATAAACTCTGAGAATAATCCCAATGTCGAAGCCATTCTCGGATACTACCGGTATCTGACCGGTAATGAACCGGTTTTAATCGATCAGATCAATACTTCAATCGGTGGTATTTATGACGTTATGTATTACTCATACTAATCAAATAAGATTTCATCCACCGTCACGAAGGTATACCCTTTTCCCTGTAGCTCATCTATGGCCTTTAAAGCTGCTGTCACCGAAGTTTCAAAGTAATCATGCATGAGAATAATATCGTTTTCCTTTGTATTGGTAACTATCTTTCGGGTGATACCGGTCACATTCTTGGAGCTCCAGTCAAGGGGGTCTACGGTCCACAGTACCGGAAACATGTTCAGTTCCTTCTCAAAGCTCTTGTCCCAGGAGCCGTAGGGAGGACGCACATATTGTACCTCCTCTCCGGTAATCTCCTTTATGACCTTATTGGTCATGATCAATTCCTCCTTGAAATCCTCTCTATTGTTCTTGGTCAGCTGAATATGGCTGTAGGTATGATTGCCAATCAAATGTCCCTCGTTCTGCATTCTCTTAATGATCTCCGGGTGCAGTCCGGCATGCTCTCCCGTGACAAAGAAGGTGGCATGTACCCCCCGTTCCTTCAGACCGTCCAGAAGCTGTTCCGTATAGGAGGGATGAGGACCATCGTCAAAGGTGATGGCTATCTTCTTGAGATTATCATTTTCGACATTATTGCTGCTGACCATGATTGCCTGCTTACTGCTCTCCCACAGACCCAAAAACAGCAATCCCGCCATCAAATCAAATACCAGGATTGCTGTCATCAGTTTCTTCATATTCTCTGCCTCGATTCACGCAGTTTCTAAACTATATGCGCGGGCAGGTGAACTTATTCAGTAGGCTTCCTTTATTCATACTCTTCCAGATTCATGGAGGACAGATAACATTCATTGAAGCCGGGTTCCTCCGCAAGGTTAATGCATTCCGTTCCCTCCACCAGTTCTATTAATTGCTGTTGTAGTTCCAAATCTCCCTGATTCTTCAACAGCATCCGCCCCGCTTTCAGTGCCCCCCTTAAGGCGGTATTGCCGCCGGCACAGGCCTTTGCTGCCAGAGTCCGGGGCAGCAGCCCGATTTCAGCCGCATCAGCGGGATTCAGATAATAGCCAAAGCCTCCGGCCAGCACCACGCGGTCTACAGCCTCCCCTTTGATTCCGTATCTGTCAAGCAAGGTTTTAATCCCCGCTGCGATGGCTGCCTTTGCCAGCTGCACACTTCTCACTGCACTCTCGGTGATAAGAACATTGCCGGCGCGGACGCCGGATTCAAAGTATTTCTCCTCCAGAAGCCCTGTTTCATCCAGAAGCTTCTCCCGTCTCAAGGCAGCGAGAAGATGGATCATATCTGCTCCCCAGATTCCTCGGTTGACTCCTCCCTCAAATGCGGGGCCGGCAGCCGTGGCACAGGCAATCCGCTTATTTTTACTGCCCAGCGCCAGCTCTCCGTTGGTTCCAAGGTCAATAAACAGAGTGATTTCTTCCTCACTGTCCATACCACAGGCATACATACCGGAGGTGATATCTCCTCCCACAAAAGCAGACATCCCCGGCATGATATAGCATGGTACCTCGCCCAAGGTAGTCTCTACCGCCTGAAGCCTGGTTGCACGAAAAGGGGCACGTCCCAGCTCAGACGTGTCCCATCCCATCATCAGATAAGTCATTGTGGTATTGGCAGCAATGATAAGCTGTAACTTCTCTCCTGTGGAAAGCATGTCCCGAAACCGTTGCAGCCCCTTCTCCAGTTCTTTCCGTACCAGGTCATGCAAATCCCTTGCGCACTGCGGCTCCTGTGCTGCATGGATTCTGGAAATCACATCCGCGCCGTACTTTACCTGGGGATTTACAGTCACATGTCTTGCCTCCACCCTGCCTTCAGTATCATATAACAGCATGGCTATGGTGGTAGTACCAATATCCGCCACAGCCAGTCTCGTTCCATGGGCAGAGGGAAGCTCCCCCTGTCCCTCTCCCGGCAGATCCGCCAGCACATGAATTTTTTGTTCTTTTACCTCCGGGCGCAGAACTCCGGGACACAAACCACATCCGGTACAGACTCTGCAACGAAGACCCTTCTTTTGCTTTTCTATGTTACACAAACTTGTTTTGCTCCTTATGATAGTGGTAGTCGATGGATGCTAATTTATCTTCCAGCTCTGACTGATCTATATCCAGATCTTCACAAAGCTTTTCCAGACTGTCATAGTAGTCTCTCAGTTTGAGATTGACAAAACTCAGGAGCATCACCGGATCCTTGGGAATCATACACAAGCTCCTCCTTTCCGGACACAATAGTATTCTTTTATTCCTATGAATCTGCATCAGCATATCATCTGCTGTATTCATCCGGCGGGAATATGTTATTTGACCACAGCAGTTAATTCCTCATTCTGTACATCAATGAGAATGGTATCTCCATTTTCAACCTTGTCCTCCAGAATCAGCTTTGCCACCATGGTTTCCACGTACTTCTGGATATATCTCTTCAAAGGTCTGGCACCATAGACAGGGTCATAAGCATGTTCCACAATATACCCGATAGCTGCCTCGGACAATTCCAGTGTCAAATCTCTGTCGTCCAGACGACGGTTCAGCTCTGCGATAATCAACCGGATAATACCTCCGATATTATCCTTGGTCAATGGCTTGAACAGAATGGTCTCATCCAGACGATTCAGGAACTCCGGTCTGAAATGAGCTCTCAAATCTCCCATTACAGCCTCTTCCGCTTCCTTGTTGATCTGTCCGTTTTCATCAATACCATCCAGCAGATAGCTGGCGCCGATATTGGAGGTCATAATCAGAATGGTGTTCTTGAAGTCCACGGTTCTGCCCTGGGAATCCGTCACGCGACCATCATCCAACACCTGCAACAGCACATTAAACACATCGGGATGAGCCTTTTCAATCTCATCAAAGAGGACAACACAGTAGGGTTTTCTTCTGACTGCTTCAGTCAACTGTCCGCCTTCCTCATATCCCACATATCCGGGAGGCGCTCCGATCAGTCTGGAGACAGAGTGTTTCTCCATATATTCGCTCATATCGATACGGACCATATTGTTCTCATCGTCGAACAGGGCTGCTGCCAAAGACTTCGCCAGCTCTGTCTTGCCCACACCGGTGGGTCCCAGGAACAGGAAGGAACCGATGGGCTTGGAGGGATCCTTGATACCTGCCTTGGAGCGGATGATTGCCTCTGTCACCTTGGTGACACCCTCATCCTGTCCCACCACTCTCTTATGCAGCTCCTGATCCAGATGCAGGGTCTTGTTGCGCTCGCTCTCCGTCAGCTTTGCTACAGGGATTCCCGTCCATCTGGAGACGATTCTGGCGATTTCCTCATCAGATACCTTCTCATGAACCAGAGACAAATCGTCGGAGCCGACCTTTTCCTCCGCCTGCTCCAGCTGCTTCTTCAACGCCGGCAATCTGCCGTAGCTCAATTCCGCTGCCTTCTCCAGGTTCCCTTCTCTCTGGGCAATCTGAATCTCACTGTTCACACTGTCAATCTCTTCCCGGAGTTTCGAAAGCTTATCCACGGAAGCCTTCTCGTTATCCCACTGGGCTTTCATACCGGCAAAGGCTTCCTTCTGCTCTGCCAGCTCCTTCTGCAGGTTGGCCAGTCTCTCTTGACTGAGACGGTCATCCTCCTTCTTCAGGGCAGCCTCCTCAATCTCCATCTGCATAATCCTGCGCTGCAGCTCATCCAGCTCTGTGGGCATGGAATCCAGTTCGGTCTTAATCAGCGCACAGGCCTCGTCCACCAAGTCAATGGCTTTATCCGGTAAAAACCTGTCGGAAATATAACGATTGGAAAGTACAGCCGCGCTCACCAGAGCGTTGTCCATGATTTTTACACCATGATATACCTCATAGCGCTCTTTCAGTCCCCGCAGAATGGAGATGGTGTCTTCCACCGTAGGTTCATCCACCATAACAGGCTGGAAACGTCTCTCCAGCGCCGCATCCTTTTCAATATACTGTCTGTATTCATCCAGAGTGGTGGCGCCGATACAATGCAGCTCTCCTCTGGCCAGCATGGGCTTCAGCATATTTCCTGCATCCAACGCTCCGTCAGTCTTACCGGCTCCCACAATGGTGTGCAGCTCATCGATAAACAGAATGATCTGTCCGTCACTGCTCTTCACATCATCCAATACTGCCTTCAGACGCTCCTCAAATTCACCCCGGTACTTTGCACCTGCCACCAGAGCGCCCATATCCAGGGCAAAAATCTTCTTGTCTCTCAGTGCCTCCGGTACATCCCCTCTCACAATACGCTGGGCAAGCCCCTCGACTACCGCTGTCTTACCAACTCCGGGCTCACCGATGATAACCGGATTGTTCTTGGTCTTTCTGGATAGAATCCGGATGATATTTCTGATCTCACTGTCTCTGCCGATGACCGGATCCAGCTTTTGATTTCTGGCCTTCTCCACCAGCTCCTGGCCGTATTTTTCCAGAGTATCATAGGTGGCCTCCGGGTTGTCGCTGGTCACCCTCTGATTCCCCCGTACCGTGGAAAGAGCCTGCAGGAATCTCTCCCTGGTAATACCATACTCCTTCCAGATCTGAGCAATCTCCCGATTGGGATTCTTCAGCATAGAGAGAAATAAATGCTCTACAGAGACATATTCATCTCCTAACTGCTTTGCCTCATCCTCCGCACTGATGAGCACCTTGTTCAGGTTCTCTCCGATATATACCTTGCCTCCCTGCACCTTAGGCCGCTTTTGAATCGCCTTTTCCACTCTGTCCACAAAGTGTTCCTTCTGAATCTCCATCTTCTCAATCAGTTTGAGGATCAGACTGTCATCCAGGGTCAAAAGACTGTACAGAAGGTGCTCCTGCTCAATCTCCTGATTCCCATACTCGTAGGCAAGCCTCTCGCAGCCCTCCACTGCCTGCATTGACTTCTGTGTAAATTTGCTGATATTCATAATGATCCCACCCTTCCTTTGTCCTTACGAACGATTCATTATATCAACGAATTGTTTATTGTTCTATTACAACTATAACACAAGTCCTTTTAAATACAATAAAAAAAACATAAATTTTCTCTGAAAGAAATAAAATATCTTATCCTCTCACGGCAGTCACTTCATATCCCGCATCTTTCACCGCCGAAATCAGGCTCGCCTCGCTCACTTCATCCGTCAGCTCCACAGTTGCACTTTTCTGTTCCAGATTCATGGTAACAGAAGCTACTCCTTCCAATGCCTCCAATGCCTTCTGCACTCTTCCGGTGCAATGGCTGCACATCATTCCTTCAATCAATATAACTCTTGTCATGTTCTTACCCTCTCTTTCCTCTATCCCGGTGCTTTCCTCTCTGTCAACAGCTTTCTCCTTTTCTGCCTTTCCTTTTTTTATTCTTCTGTGTTCAGAATCACTCCGGAATCTCTTGAGCCGCAACGCATTTCCCACAACAAAAACACTGCTTAAGCTCATTGCCGCAGCACCAAACATGGGATTTAATCTAATCTGTAATATAGGATACCACAGGCCTGCCGCCAAGGGAATACCTATCACATTATAAAAGAACGCCCAGAACAAATTCTGCTTGATATTGCGGATCACAGCTCTGCTCAGTTTCACAGCAGTTGCTGCAATATTCGGATTTTGAAAATAATTGTTGACATTTTGCAAAAAATAATGCTATACTTATCCTGTATTCTAAATGAAAGTCATTGAACTCACATATTTTTGTAAGTCATTGCTACTTTGATGATGGTTTACACAAATATGTGATTTTTTTGCCCTACATTTTAGAATCAAACATATTTTTATTTTTTAGGAGGTACCACAATGAACAACGGTACAGTTAAATGGTTCAACGCTCAGAAGGGTTATGGTTTCATCACCAACGATGCAACCGGCGAGGAAGTATTCGTACATTTCTCCGCTATCAACGCTGAAGGTTTCAAGTCTCTTGAGGAAGGCCAGAAGGTTACTTTCGATACAGAGTGTGATCCTGCTAACAGCAGCAAGATTCGTGCTACCAACGTTACTGTAGTAGCTTAATAGCTCTGAACAACGAACACAAGGCAGCATAGCTGCATGAAAACAGGGAGGGCACCGGACGATACGTCCGATGCCCTCCCTGTTTGTATGTAACCGTATTTTCTGTTTTATCAATCGTTTCAGTACATAAAGAACTCCATAGTTCTCTATTCCCAGATATATTTTAAATCACAGATATACTTCCCAGCCCCATGATTTCCGCTATGCTCCATATGATCAACAAATGAGCCGGATAAAATACATAAAACAAATACTTCAGCTTTAATCCTCTTTCCCCATTATAGTATGCAATCGGAATCAATGCCAGATAAGCGGTTATCTCATTGGTATGCGTAATATTTAACATCGTACATCCGCCAAGCCCGGATAAAAAATGACTGTTTCGCAGGAAGTACATGATCGCAATGGTTAATACACCGCTTGCAGAATAATCTGTTCTGAGTAAATCTCCGAGATACATTCCCAGTGTCAGGAGTGCAAGTCCCGCTCCAATGACCCATGCTTCTTCTCTTCCCGCCATTTTCCGATATAGGAACCAAAGGAGCAAAAGGATTGCTGAGAGACAAATACTTAGGAAAATAAAAGCTCCCATATTGCTCCGTATCAATCCGATTTTTACTCCCAGATCAAGTACCGGCTCCGCAACCTTGCACAGGAATGTTGGATATCTGTTCAGGTAATAGGCAGGCAATAGCACAATACCTGTACCCACAGCCAGCCACCGCCCTATTTCCGGCAGCTTCAGCTCCGGCAGATACTGACAGACACACATAAAAAGCATTCCCAGCAGCAAGGTAAAGTAGACATTCTGGCTTGAAGGATCAATCACTTTTCCGGAGAATGCCAAATCATAGGGAATCTCGGAAAGAAAGGCAAATCCCGCCAGACGCAATACATATTTCTTTCTGTTCCCTGTCTTTTGAAATCCTTCCACAAGCAGAAAACAAAAGAGCGGAAATCCCATCCGTCCAATCATTCGCATGATACCCAGCAGACTATACATGGTTTCATTGTTCAAAAATCCATCTAAAATATCCTTTGTCTGCCCCACACCTGCTCTTCCCAAAAAGCCTCTGCTTATCAATATTCTGGTCAAAAGAGCGGCACCGATATGATCAATTAACATAGTAATGATTGCAATGATTTTTAGTGTACTGCCGGAAAGTCCTCTTTTTACTTTCATCCCACTTTATATCCATTCCCCCAGACTGCCTTGAGATACTTGGGCTTTCTGGGATTACTTTCTATCTTTTCTCTGATATGACGGATATGCACTGCAATGATATTGTCAGCACCTATAGGCTGCATTCTCCAGATTGTCTCGTAAATCTGTCGGTTAGACAAAACTTCTCCCTTTCTCTGTACAAGGAGTTTCAGTATTTTATATTCAATCGGAGTCAGCCTCACATTTCTGCCATCCGCCGTCACTGTACGCTGCACATCATCGATTGTCAAGCCCTCCACCTTATAGATACGACTCATATCCTCACACAGACCGATCAGCTGAAAATATCTTCGAATCTGAGCCTTGATTCTCGCAAATAATTCCAAAGGATTACATTCCACCGTCACATAGTCGTCCGCTCCCGCCTCCAATGCCATAATCTTTGCTGTATCGGCGGACTGTGAAGATATCACAATCAAAGGGATTCTGCTCACGCGGCGAAGTGCAGCAACCTGTTCAATTCCCTTATCCCATTTCTGATTGTTCAATTCCACATCAAGCAAAATCAGTTGGATGCTGTCTGCCTGCAACATAAGCATCAGTTGCTGTTCATTATCTGTTACAAGCATCCTGAATCCTTCCTTGTTCAAAAGCGGTTCAAGCTTCTCCGCAATTCCGGTACGATTATTATATATTAAGACACTTTTCATACTTTTACCTCCGTTCGTCATTCCAATATCTGAGAGCCGAAATAACCCTCTATATGTATAGACGCTGTTCCAAAGTAAAAGTTTCAAAGTTTTACATATTTTTTCTTTTTGCTTTCCGTTTTTCCTGTTTTTTCTGTTTTTCGATTCGACGCTGTTCATTCAGTTTTTCAGAAATCTCAGCATTTCTCTTCTGCATTTCCTGCACTTCATCCAGATCTTCCTTCTCTATTTTCCGGAATTGATTAACACCGGCGACCAGAATCTGAATGCTCTGCTTCGTCGTTTCGAAAACACCCTCCTGATACATGGTATACACCAGCAATCCCAAAGGAACCGCAAGAATCATACCAAGAATTCCCCCAAGCTTATATCCACCAAAGAGCAGAAACAAGGTCGGAAGGGGGGCAACTCCGATAGAATCCCCTACGATTTTAGGTTGAATCAGTTGTCGTGCCAATTGCCCGCCACACCATATAATCAAGAGCCACAAAGCCGTCTTATAATCTCCCGTCATCATACGAATGACTGCCCAGGGAATCAACACCGTACCCGTTCCGAAAAAAGGAAGGAGATCCAAAATAGCTACTCCAAATGCAATCAGGGCAAAGTATCTGACGTTCAGGCACCCCAATCCAATCAGAAGCAACAGATACATCCACACTTCGATTTTTAACTGTGCCTTAAAATATCCACCTACAGAATGAATCAAACAATTTCGTATCATCTTATAGCGCATCTGTAGATTTGCCGGGGTATGCTCCGTTAACCATTGATTTATTCCGGCACGCTCCGCTACAAAGAAATAGGAAGAAAGTAAGGCCATAATGATTCCGATAAATATGGTTGGAAGCCGTTTTGCGAGATTACCGGCTGCTTCCAAAGTCGGTGTTCCAAGACTGCTGAAAATATTTCCGAGATAAACGCCCAGACGTTCTGTCAGGTCATTAAGATTCAGTTCTTCATTGCCAAAAAATTTCTCTCCAATTTTGCTGATGGTAGCTGAAACATCAGCAAGATCCTCCTGCATTGCCATCCACATATCCGGCAAATCACTTAGTAAACCAATCACCTGCTCAACAATCAAAGCCCCAACTAAGTAAACAATCAATACCACCAACGCAATTACCGATACGATCACAAAAACGCCGCCTATTTTTCTCTTGAGTCTGAGCTTTTCTTCAAAAAAACGCACAAATGGGCCGGCTATCAGTGCGATAACCCAGCCCACTACAAAAGGAGAAAAGAAAACCAGCACTCTTGGCAATAGAAATGTAACCGCCAGAAATAAAACTACAGCCACTGCGATATTTACCAGAGCTTTGCCGTATTTTCTCATATATTCTCCTCCAAAATGCTGTCAAGAATCTGATAAACTTCCTCTCTGCCCTGCTTGGTCTCCGAAGAGAAAGGAATCAGAATTGTCCCTTCTTTTACCTGCAATCCCTCGCGAATCAGCTTCAATTGTTTTTGAAGCTGACTTCTCTTAATCTTATCAAGCTTTGTGGCAATAAGCACAGGAACAAATCCCATCTTACAAATCCATTCGTACATCAATCTGTCATTTTCGGATGGTGCATGTCTGATATCAATCAGCAAAAAAACTCTCTTCAACTGCTTTGAACCATGGAGGTAGTTCTCAACCATTCGACCCCATCCCGCCTTAACCTCCTGATTGGCACGGGCGTATCCATATCCCGGTAAATCCACAAAATAGATGGCGTCATTAATATTATAATAATTAATAGTCTGTGTCTTTCCGGGCTGCGAACTGGTCCTGGCCAATGCTTTACGGTTGACCAAAGCATTAATCAGAGAGGATTTCCCCACATTACTCTTTCCTGCAAAAGCAACCTCCGGGTATTTACTCTGGGGAAGCTTACTGGTAACACCGCAGACCGTTTCCAGACCAACGTTTTTTATAATCATTTGCCTGTATCCAGCTTTCCTGTCTCCCCCTTACGGACAATGACGGGGGCACTTTCCTCGTCCACGACCTCTTTGGTAATCACACACTCTTCAATCGTGTCATCAGAAGGAATTGTGTACATAGTATCCATCAGCACATTTTCCATAATGGAGCGCAATCCTCTGGCTCCTGTCTTTCTCTCAAAAGCCTTGGCTGCAATTGCAGAAACAGCCTCATCCTCGAACGTCAGCTCAACTTCATCCATGTTAAACAGCTTTCTGTACTGTTTGATCAAGGCATTCTTTGGCTCTTTCAGGATTCTTTCAAGAGCTTCCTTGTCCAGACCTCTCAGTGCAACACAGATGGGAACACGTCCGACAAACTCCGGAATCAGACCAAACTTGACCAGATCCTGAGGTGTCACTGCCTGGAACAGCTCGCTAAGCTCCTTTGTTGTCTTTTGAGAAACCTCTGTGTTGAAACCGATTGCCTTGCGATCCAATCTGGATTCGATAATCTTCTCCAGCCCGTCAAAGGCTCCTCCGCAGATAAAGAGAATATTGGAAGTATCAATAGAAATCAGCTCCTGATGGGGATGTTTTCTGCCACCCTGCGGAGGTACACTTGCCACGGTTCCCTCAATGATCTTAAGCAGCGCCTGCTGAACGCCCTCACCGGACACATCACGGGTGATAGAAACATTCTCTCCCTTCTTGGTGATCTTATCAATCTCATCAATATATACGATACCATACTGGGCTCTCTCCACATCGTAGTCAGCCGCCTGAATTAGCTTCAGAAGAATATTCTCAACATCCTCACCCACATAACCGGCTTCGGTCAGTGTAGTTGCATCCGCAATTGCAAAGGGAACATTGATAATCTTTGCCAATGTCTGGGCGAGATATGTCTTACCGGAACCGGTAGGACCTATCATAATGATATTACTCTTCTGCAGTTCAACATCATCCAGATCCTTTGGTGCCGTGACACGCTTATAGTGATTATATACCGCAACAGACAGAATCTTTTTGGCTTCATCCTGACCAACCACATATTCGTCCAGAAAATTCTTTATCTGGATAGGCTTTAGCAGATTAATCTCAGGATGAACAGCTTCGTCCTCCTGTTCTTCCTCAAGCTCCTCCTCCAGAATGTCTGCACAGATATCAATGCACTCATCGCAAATATACACGCCTTCAGGTCCTGCAATCAGCTTGCGAACCTGACCCTGTGTCTTGTTACAGAAAGAACATCTAATGTCATTTCCTGTCATTTTAGGTGCCATATTTATACTCCTAAGCTATTATTTTTTCTCATCTCTGTCATGAGAGGCAATCACCATATCAATCAGACCGTAATCCTTAGCTTCCGCTGCACTCATCCAGTTGTCACGCTCTGTGTCGGCACAGATAGTCTCATAATCCTTACCGGTATTCTCGGCAAGCATATGATTTAATTTTTCTCTGGTCTTCAAAATATGTCTTGCTGCAATCTCTATCTCTGTTGCCTGACCCTGAGATCCGCCAAGAGGCTGATGGATCATGATTTCTGCATTGGGAAGTGCAAAACGCTTTCCCTTCGCACCGCCGCTGAGCAGAAATGCTCCCATGCTGGCAGCCATACCGATACACACAGTGGAGACATCACACTTAATGTAATTCATGGTATCATAAATTGCCATACCGGCAGTAATGGAACCACCGGGGCTGTTGATATAAAGATGAATATCCTTCTCAGGATCTTCTGCTTCCAGGAACAGAAGCTGAGCTACCACAATACTGGCAGAAGTATCATTTACCTCTTCTCCGAGGAAAATAATTCTGTCCTTTAACAGTCTGGAATAAATATCATAAGATCTCTCACCTTTACTGGTTTGTTCAATGACATACGGTACTAAACTCATACTCAAAACCTCCGTTTCTTTTTCATACCTTCTATCGTTTCTATTTTGAAAAAAGTTGTACTCCGGGAATCGGAGTACAACTGATATCAATGTCTTTGGCAGATTACAAAACTCACTCTTTGTCTTCAGTCTCTTCTGCTGCTTTTGCCTTCTTGGTGCTCTTCTTTGCAGCAGCCTTTTCTTCCTTTGCATTCTCGGTTACAAATTCAGCAGCTTTCTTTACAACAATGTCCTGCATAACCTGCTTCTTGCCGTTCTCTCCAAGGAGTTCTTTAACCTTATCGGTATCCATGCTGTAAACCTCTGCCATGGTTTTAACTTCTTCTTCAAAATCTTCCTCAGTTGCTTCCAGCTTCTCAGCGACTGCCACAGCCTCAAGAACCAGTCTGGACTGGATTCTCTTCATAGCCTGAGGCTTCACCTGCTCCATAAGCATCTGAACCGTCATACCTGTCAACTTCATGTACTGCTCCATGGAGATTCCCTGAGACTGCATTCTCTGCGCATACTCCTGAACCATCTCTCTCTGCTGGGTCTCAACCATTGCGTCGGGGATGTCCATCTTGGCATCAGCAATAACAGCGTCAATTGCAGCATCTTCCTTTGCATTCTTAGCCGCTGCCGCTTTATTGTCTTCCAGCTTCTTCTTAATCTCAGCCTTATACTCATCAACGGTATCGCTCTCTTCAGATACCTCGCTTACAAAATCATCGTCAAGCTCGGGAACCTGCTTCTCCTGAAGCTTCTTAACGGTGCACTTGAATACCGCTGCCTTACCTGCAAGCTCTGCTGCCTGATATTCCTCGGGGAAGGTAACATTGACATCCACTTCCTTACCGATCTCCGCGCCAATCAGTGCCTCCTCGAATCCGGGAATAAATGCACCTGAGCCGATGGTCAGAGGATAATCCTCACCCTTTCCGCCCTGGAAGGCAACGCCATCCACAAAGCCTTCGAAATCGATGGTTGCGATATCTCCGTTCTCTACGGTACGCTCAACCTCAACTGTTCTGGAGTTCTTCTCTCTCTCCCTGTCTATCTCTGCATTTACTTCTTCGTCGGTTACGGTAGTATCTGCCTTGTCTACCTTGACACCCTTATACTTACCAAGGGTAACTTCAGGCTTCAATGCAACTTCTGCAGTAAAGATAAAAGGCTTGCCTGCCTCCAGCTGAGTCACGTCAATCTTGGGAGAAGATACGATGTCTTCGGTGCAATCCTTCAATGCCTCTTCATAAGCATCGGGAATCAGCGCATTGGCTGCATCTTCATAAAATACTTCCTTACCGTACATCTGCTCTATCATCTTACGGGGAGCTTTACCCTTACGGAAACCGGGAATACTGATCTTGTTTTTATTTTTCTGATAAGCTCCTTCGATTGCCTTTTCCAATTCTTCAGCAGAAACCTCAATGGTCAGCTTGGCCATATTCTTCTCTAACTTTTCAATCTGTAAACTCATGATTACATTTCCTCCTTAAATCACCGTGCTTCGTATCTTTTGTCCTCTTTTCTTAATTAGCAGGACACAATCACAGTCATTTTAAGATTATAGCATATAAGGTGCAAAAATACAAATGTTTTTTATATTGGTTTTCCGCATTGATTTTACCCACAGCCGCGACCTCCGGTGTTGACAATAAACCAAAACCTCTGATAATCTATAGATAATCTCAGATGATCAGGATATTAGAATAACAGGCCGGTGTACGTATACTCAGATATACACATACTCAGGTACATGCATACGCAAGGAGACAGCCATGGCAAAAAGTAAAGAGACACCCAGGAAAGTGAAAAACGCAATCCATCCTATTGTATGGGTAATGATTCCCATCCTTACCATGTTATTTATTTCATTTGTTGTTTTTTTATACAGATTCCGCCGGGAAATCAATAATACGGAGCTTCTGAGAAGCTATCGTATCCAATGGGAAGCTGAAACAGAACAGGAAGCTGAATTACTGAAAAATCTATGTCAAAACAGATTGTCATCCAAGCTTTACTCTGCCACTTCGGCCTCTCACCTGTACCTGCATCTGGCCGACACGAAGGAAACTGTTGAAAATCTCGGTTTTTCGTTAGATGGCGTTCAGGAACACGGATTTATCATAGCCCGTCAGGGAAACGGATTGTTCCTTCTGGCTCCGGACAAAACAGGTCTTTCCCGTGCCTGTTATTACCTTGTATACCGCATGACTGCCGCAGACGGCACCTTATTGCTCGGACAAGACCAACGCCATCTGGATACAGGACGCAGCATCCGCAGCCTCACCGGACCGAACAACACCCCGCTGTCTCAATATAATATCACCTACGCCAAGGGCCTATCCAAATCCTACGCCTACGATTTAGGCTATTATCTGACCCTATCCTGCGGTGTCCTCCCCTCCTTTGTGGAATCCACGGATTCCGCAGGTATCGCAGAGTCTGCTTCTGAATGTCCTCGTTTTTTGTTGAGCGTAGAGCCCATCTATTCCGGCGCTCCCTATTCCATCACATATTCCGGTTCCGATATTGTGATCAACGGGTCCACTGAAAAAGGTCTTTCAGAAGGCATTCTGGAATTTGCCAATACAAGCCTTGGCTGGATGTATGCCGGCTCTCCGAAAGAGAAGCTTTCGAGCAAAATCGCCCCCCTTCATCTCCCTGCTTCCTATGGCTCCGGTGAAGAGGTGTGGATTAACGAAAGAGAAGCTATCATAACCCTCTGGACTACCAATTACAGCCGCGGCACTTATCTCAATGATTCCACCTCCACCAAGACCGATATCATGTCATTTTCGGACGAACAGCTCTATGATTATGTTCGAATGCTGAAGTTCTGCGGGTTTACCGGAATCCAGGTGACAGACATGTGCTCTGCCTGGGCCGGCGCAGGAGGTTATCAATATGTTCATGAGCGCCTCAGGATTCTGGCCGATGCCGCTCACTCCATGGGAATGGGCTTTACACTCTGGGTATGGGGCGCAGAATTTACAGGCTACGGCTGGGTGGACAACAGTGTTACTTATTCCACCGCAGGCTATAACTTCGCACACGAGAACCCTGCCGTAGTTGCAACCTTTGAAAAATACTATTCCCTCTATGCAGAACTGGCTGATTGCTGTGACCGTGTCATCGCCCATTATTATGACCCAGGCAATCTGAGGATATCCGAAGATGTTGCGTTTTTCGCAAATATGCTCTCCGACAAATTTCATGCCATCAACCCCGATATCGATTTCGGTGTCAATTGCTGGGTAGATGCCTTTGATAAGAATGCCTTCCTCGCTGCACTCGGAAATGACATCACACTTTATGAACACGGTCAGCACGACGATGAAGGAGATTATACAGGTTTCCGCAATTTCTGTAAAAATAGCGGCTGCCGCCTGGGCACCTGGGCATGGAACACCTGCGAGATGGAGATTGATCAGCTTGCACAGATGAATTTTAACCCTCATATTATTCAGGATGTGTACCTGACTTCCGCCAAGTATGACAGCATCCAAAAACCTGACTATTGGAGTGAAATGGATTCCAACCATGTCATCAATGTCTTCTCCCTTTACTGTGCCGCTCAGCTTCTGATTGACCCGGCACGCGATCCGGAAGCTCTGACCAAAGAGATTGCCTATGCTGCAGTCGGCAGTGAATACTGTGACGAATTTTCAGACATCCTAAGTCTGATTGAAGACGCCCGTTCCGGATACACCTGGGACACCTATTGGTGGTCAAGCGAGAATTATATCCTGAAAAGCGATTCCTATCCTGCCGAGGATATCCTTCGCAGAAGCGAGAGAGCCTTAACTGTACTGAATGAGATGATCGACAAGAATCTTTCTTCCAATACTTTACCGCTTCCCATTGAGCTTCGTGACCTGTTGCATCTTATGCTTCCCCAGATAGAACAGATTCACGATTTTGCAGAGTTCCGCATCGGGTTTGCTGAAGTGCAGAAAATGCTAAGCGATGGTGCTTCTACCGAAAGCATTCAGGAGAAGCTTCAGACCATCAGTACTCCCATTTCAGAATTCAATACCGTTACCGGACTCTGGGGACAGATTGAGGCCAGAGCCCAGCAGGAAATGCTTTTAGATTTTTGTGTGGAAAACGGACTGGATATGCCCGACGATGCGACCTTCAGGCAGACCGCCAAAAATCGTATCTACTATTATTTTGCTTCCTACCAAAAAGGACATGCCGAGCCCGTGCTTCAATTCCCACCTTACTTCCAATATGGTGTCGCATTCGGTCCGGAAACTACCCTTGAACTTGTACAGGAGCTGACGGAGGAAGGACTGTTCTCTGTGGACGAAAGCACCGGCGGACTCTACCTCACGGATTGGGAACATTATAAGTACGCATTTAATTGATTTTGATTCATCTCCAAAAGTTACCAACATATTTTCTTTTCTGTCGGTCATACTAAGACCAAGATAAGTTAAGTCAAGACACTTCTCCTGAATTCTTTGGGATAAGTGCAGACAACACTTATCTTGAAGATAGAGAAGAAACAAAAACTTATGGAGGTGAAAACAATGAACGGTAACAGAAGTAATAGAGTTGAAGTTCCTGAGGCTAAGGCCGCTATGGATCGTTTTAAGACTGAGGTTGCATCTGAACTTGGCGTAAACCTGAAGGAGGGTTACAACGGTGACCTTACCTCTCGTGAGGCAGGTTCCATCGGTGGTGAGATGGTTCGTCGTATGATTCGTAAGCAGGAAGAGCAGATGAAATAAGGCTCCCTGAGCAGGAAGGACGATACTGTTATGTATCAAAAGAGGGTACCCCAAACGGGATACCCTCTTTTATTTTATACTTTATGCCCGTATATGCATATGGTGAATATCAGTCACCAAATACAGCTCTGTAGTCAGCCTGGAACTTCTCGATTCCTGCTGTGGTCAGAGGATGCTTTACCATCTGTTCGATAACAGCATAGGGAACAGTCGCAATATCAGCTCCTGCCAGTGCACAATCGGTTACATGAATAGGATTACGCACACTTGCTGCGATGATCTGAGTATCAAGATTAGCCACTGCAAAGATTTCGGAAATCTCACGGATAAGATCTACACCTCTCTGGCTGATGTCATCCAGACGTCCCAGGAAAGGAGAAACATAAGTAGCACCGGCACGTGCAGCAAGCAGAGCCTGGTTGGCACTGAAAATCAAAGTTACATTGGTCTTGATTCCTTCTGCGGTAAGAGCCTTACAAGCCTTAAGTCCCTCTACTGTCATGGGAATCTTAACTACCATGTTGGGATGAATCTTGGCAATAGCACGTCCCTCTGCAATCATACCCTCAGCATCTACGGTGGTAGCCTTAACCTCACCACTGATAGGTCCGTCAACGATAGATGCAATCTCTGCGATTACCTCTTCAAATACTCTGCCTTCCTTCGCGATCAGAGAAGGGTTGGTGGTAACGCCACAGATAACGCCCATGTCGTTAGCCTTCTTAATGTCTTCTACCTTTGCGGTATCAATGAAAAAACGCATAATTCTTTTCTCCTTTTCTTTATTCTCTCATGCTTTATGTTCCACGAACCGGAACTTAATTTAAGTATACTAGGCTTGACCGGAAAACTCAAGAGTTTTTGCTAAGGTATTATTTTTTCAAATATAACATCCCCCTTTAGCAATCCCGGCATGATACCATCAGGTTTATTATCTGCAAGAAGCAGCTGCAGAAGTTCCAGCACCCATTCCATATCCGGAGGACGTTTTTCCGGCTCCCTCCGAAGACAGGCCTCTATTACCCTGTTCAGTCTCCGGGAACACCTCTTCCCCGTCATACTTCGCAGCACACTCCCAAGTCCGTAAACATCACAACTCTTTGTCAGTTTTCCTCCAAAGCTCAGCTGTTCCGGAGCCGCAAATCCTGGTGTCCCAGCAACTCCCGGGTTTGCGCCGATTTTACAAACGCATCCAAAATCAATAAGCTTGACCTCTCCCTTTTTCGTCAGCATAATATTCTGCGGCTTCAGATCACGATAAAGCAGCCCTTTGCCGTGAAGATACTCCAGCCCTTCGGCTATCTGTTTTCCAATGCCGACAATCTGCACCTCCGTACTTTTTCGCACTCCGGTAGATTCCTTCCAAAAATGTTCCAGCGTGATTCCTTCCACATATTCCATTTTTAAAACTGCTCTTTCCTTATTTTTTTGAAATCCATAAAATCGAGGGAACAAGGGATGGTCCAATTGTTTCAGAACCTGTGCCTCTCTTTCCAGTAATTCTGCATATTCGCTCTCCTTGCTTGCAACCGGTCTCTCTTTGTCACGTTCAAAATACACCTTGGCAAAAGCACCTTCCCCCAGAAGTCTCCCATGGGAGGAAGCACTTTGTTTCTCATGTAATTCTTCCTCAATACGCTTTTTCTCCATATACTCTTCCCCAATCACCATATCATCTCGTAGCTTTCTTACTCTCTTCCATTCTCCCTTGCAAATAGGAAAAATGAAGTCCCTCCCAACTCCTGTAATCTCTTCTCCACCTGTTCATCATTTCTCAATTCTCCCGGGCAGAGCACTTTCCCTATCTTTTCCTCGCGTATCTTTTCCTCGTCTACTATTTCCCTTGCTCTTATGTTCAGCAAAACCCCAACCTCCGGCTCAATAACTCCCAGAAAATTATCTTTCATACTTTGTGCTACGCCTCTTCCAAAATTGGAATTCACCTGATACATGCCTTGTCCGTCTGTTCCCGCCGACAACAAGATCCACTCTCCGACTGCAAGCACAAACATCGATTTCTCCGGAAAAGGAAAAAGCTTTTCCAATTCTCCCCGGGCTTTTGTCAACCATCTTTCGGGTTTTCTGATTGCTTTTTCCCACGAAAAACTTCTGACCCATTCCTTTATCCCTTTTGTTTCCTCTTTGCGTGTCTGCAGACACGCAAAACAGACCGGCACTCCCCGGTAAACAAACTGCTGCAGCAAAAGGGAGGGTGTTTCCTCCCCCTGCTGCCTGTAATAGGCTGTGATATATTTCATTTTTACCTCTGATTATTTGAAAAAGATGTTACTTAAGTCATTAAAGAATATAAAGACCATCAGAACCATAAAGAATACAAGACCGATAAAATGCACCATTCCTTCTTTTTCCGGTGCTATAGGCTTTCCCCGAATCACTTCGATCAACAGGAACACCAGTCTTCCTCCATCCAGTGCCGGAATCGGAAGGAGATTTAGTATTCCAAGATTAACAGACAACATCAGCATGATATTTAACATGCTCAACAATACAGTCTGCCAGCCATATTCCTTCGTCTGTTCATAGGTAGCGCCCACAACATTGACTGCGATTCCCACAGGTCCCGCCACATCCTGTCGGGACACCCGCCCGCCAAACAACATTCCAAGACTCTTGTAGGTCGCCTTCACGGAATATCTCATCTCATACCAGGCATACCTGACTGTAGAGATACCCTTGGGCTCCACAAATTCTCCGTTGCTGATACCCAGCATATAAATTCCATATTCTTCGCTGTATTGAGGTGTCAGTGTCGTCACAGCTGTTTTGCCGTCCCGCTGATACTCCACCTCAATATCGCCTCCTTTGTAAGAGGCCTGCATATACAGAGACACTTCCTGATACAGCTTTATCTTTTCTCCATTCAGCGAAAGGATTCTGTCACCGTCCTGCAATCCCGCTGCTGCCGCTCCGCCACCTTCCAGTACCTCTGTTGCAATCGGATCACGGATGGCAATCACTCCGGTCATATTTACCATCACCAGGGCAACGATAAATGCCAGGATAAAATTGAAAAACGGTCCGGCAACCACCGTTGCAATCCGGGACCATACCTTGGCTTTCAGGAAAGATCCCGGTCCCGGCTCTCTGACCTGCCCGGTCTCTTCATCCTTCACTGCCAGTCCGTCTTCCCCTTCAAACATGCAGGCACCGCCAATGGGAAAAAGCTTTAGGGAATATCTGGTATCTCCCTTTTGAAAAGAGAAAATATTGGGACCCATTCCCACAGAGAACTCCACCACATGGATTCCATTGGCTTTTGCCAGGAGAAAGTGGCCAAATTCATGAGCAATCACCACCACTCCGAATATTATAACAAACCAAATAAAAGTTGCCATTTACAGCTTAAATCCTTCCTGAAATATATTCATAGGTCTCAGCTTCCGCTGCCAGAACTTCTTCAACATTCGGCGCCTCTTTCAACTTGTGGTGCTCCATAGCCTCACCAATCAATTCCGTAATCTCCAAAAAGTTTATCCTTCTGTCAAGAAACAGAGCCACTGCCTTTTCATTGGCTGCATTGAACACAGTTGGCATGGTTCCTCCCATGGCAGCGGCACGATATGCCAGCGCAAGCCCTGTAAAAGTATCCGTATCCGGTTTCTCAAAGGTCAGCTGACCCAGATCAAAGAAATCAACCCTCCTGCCGTTCATGGGCTTTCTGTCTGGATAAAACAGTGCGTACTGTATCGGCAGCTTCATATCCGGGGTTCCCATCTGTGCAATGATCGCACCATCCACATATTGCACTGCGGAATGAATAATACTCTGAGGATGTACTACCACTTGTATCTGGTCCAGCCCGGCTCCAAATAACCACCCGGCTTCCATAACCTCCAGTCCCTTATTCACAAGGGTGGCCGAATCTATGGTTATCTTGCGTCCCATGGCCCAGTTCGGATGCTTTAGTGCGTCCTCCACATGAACTCTCGCCAGCTGCTCTCGGGTCTTGCCGCGAAAAGGTCCCCCCGATGCCGTCAGCAGGATTTTCTCAAGTCTGCCTGCCGGCTCACCGTTCAGAGACTGAAAAATAGCGCTGTGCTCACTGTCCACGGGCAATATGGAAACCTTATGCTCCTTCGCAAGCGGCATGATAATGTGTCCTGCAGTCACCAGTGTCTCTTTATTTGCCAGGGCAATATCTTTGCCCGCTTTGATTGCGGCAATTGTGGGTCTGATACCAATCATTCCCACAATTGCTGTCACCAATACTTCACTTTCCGGCATTTCCGCAATCTCCAGAAGACCTTCCATGCCCCATACCACTTTAACCTGCAGATCCGCTATCTTAATCTGCAGATCCCGGGCAACTTCCTCACTCCACATTGCTACAATCAGAGGATGAAACTCCCGAACCTGCTCTTCCATTTTATCCACATTGGTTCCTGCAGCCAGTGCTGCCACCTGCAGCTCCGGGTTACAACGGACGACCTCCAGTGTCTGCGTTCCGATGGAACCGGTGGAACCCAATATCGCAATCTTCTTCATACGAATACCTCAAATATAATCTACCGCAATACCGCAATCAAAGAATAAATGAAAGGTGCGGTAACAATCACACTGTCAAAGCGATCCATGATACCTCCGTGTCCGGGTATCAGCTTACCGTAATCCTTGATTCCTTTATTTCTCTTGATTGCCGAAGCGGCCAAATCTCCCACCATGCCGACCACGGCACCAAGAGCGCAAATCAGGGCAAATTCCACGGGAAGCAGGCTGGTCTGTTCCTTGAACAGCAGCCCGTAAGCAGTTCCCAGAAGCATGGTACCTGCGACACCGCCGATACAGCCCTCAAGGGATTTCTTGGGACTGAGAACAGGAAATATCTTTTTCTTTCCGATCAGTTTTCCCACAATGTAGGCAAAGGTATCACATCCCCAGGAACAGATCAGAACTATCCATACGAGAAATTCCCCGCCTTCTGCTGCCCTTGTAAGCTCTACAAAGGAAAGCATCACCGATGCATAAAAGAATGCAAACACGCTAAAGCCAATCTGCTCCGCCTGATATTTGGGAAAACAGAATACATACACAAACAATTCGGCAGTAAACAGAAATACAATCACTCCCAATAGACAACCGGAGGGACTTCTGTCAATCACTCCGCTGTCTATCAGTCCAAGTGACACATACAAACCTATGGTTGCCAGATATCCTACTACCTCAGGTGCACTGAATTTCCTTCCCTCTTCGCCGGAAGATATTCCTAATGCCTTAGCCAACTCTCTGTATCCTATCATTGACGTTACAAAAAGTATGATTGTCAGCACCGGTGTTCCCAAGAAGAAACCGGCTGCCGCAATGAGCATCAATATCATACCACTGAAAAATCTGCTCCAAAACATAGGTTATTCCTCCTTCACGCGCCCGAATCTTCTGTCTCTATGATTATATGCCTCCACCGCTTTGACCAATTCGTCTTTTGAAAAATCAGGCCAGGGAACCGGTGTGAAATAAAACTCCGTATAGGCCAGCTGCCATAATAGAAAATTAGAAATACGTTGTTCGTTACAGGTACGGATCAACAGATCAGGATCAGGAATCCCCGCCGTATCCAGACATTCTTCCAAATGATTCTCAGCAATCTGTTCCGGCAGCAGTTCACCTGCTGCCAGCTTTTGACCGAGCTTTCTGCACGCACGAATGATTTCATCCCGTCCTCCGTAATTGATTGCAATCTGAAAATGAAGCCCGTCATTATCTTTGGTCGCCTCTTCCAGCTCCGCAATCCTTGTCCTGATATCCTCATCCAGCCGTGATTTTTCACCGATTACCCTTACACACATCCGATTCTTTTTTGCTGTCTGCAGACAGGTTTTCATATAGTTGCGAAGTAGTTTCATCAGGGCGTCCACTTCTTCCCTGGGGCGATTCCAGTTCTCTGTAGAAAAGGCATATACCGTCAGATACTGTATTCCCATCTTATAAGCTTCTTCGCAGATGACCTCCACTGTCTTGGCGCCCTGAATGTGACCGTAATTGCGCGGCATTCCCTTCGCCTTGGCCCATCTTCCGTTTCCATCCAGAATAATCGCCACATGGCGTGGCATCTTCAGTTCCTGTTCCATCCCTCTTGTCCTCGTTTACATAATAAATACTAATTCCAATCATCGGGACAGCTGCAGCTGTCAAACACATAAAAGAAAAGAGCGGAAATGTCACATCCCCGCTCCCCCAAGCAGTTCTTATACAGTCATTACTTCCTTGGTCTTTTCATCCATTAAAGCGTCTATTTCCTTGATATATTTATCAGTCAGCTTCTGCAGTTCATCCTCCAGCTGCTTGATCTCATCCTCAGACACCTCTGTCTTTCCCAGCTTCTTGAAGGCATCATTTCCTTCTCTGCGGATATTGCGGACTGCAACCTTGCCATCCTCTGCCTTTTTCTTGACTTCCTTGGCAAGATCCTTACGTCTCTCCTCTGTCAGCTCAGGGAAAATAAGACGAATCACATTGCCGTCGTTGGTAGGATTGATTCCAAGGTCGGAGGTAAGAATCGCCTTCTCGATAGCCTTGAGCATAGACTTCTCCCAAGGTGCGATCTGAATAATTCTTGCCTCGGGAACGGTTACGTTACCAACCTGCTGAACAGGAGTAGGTGTTCCGTAATAATCAACGCGAAGCTTATCCAACACATGAGGGTTGGCGCGTCCTGCGCGGATCCCGGCATAATCAGCCTGCAGGAATTCCACACTCTTCTTCATTTTCTCATCATACTGCTGTAATCTTGAATCCATGTTAATTTCCTCCCTTTATACCAATACTTTTGTTCCGTGAAAGCTCCCCTTTACAGCGTTCACGATGCTGTTTTCTTCATTCAGTCCGAATACCCACATGGGCATCTTG
Source organism: uncultured Lachnospiraceae bacterium (assembly GCA_945621435.1). Taxonomy (GTDB): domain Bacteria; phylum Bacillota; class Clostridia; order Lachnospirales; family Lachnospiraceae; genus Acetatifactor. Next base: position 10,463 of record CALZBR010000024.1, on the reverse strand, counting down.
TTGTCTCTTGCCAGAATCGAGGCAGTCATGTCTACCACCTGGAGATTCTTTGCAATCACCTCATCGATGGTAACCTCATCGTATTTCTTTGCAGCAGGATTACGAGCAGGATCGCTGTCGTATACTCCGTCGATGGATTTCGCCAGCAAAATCACTTCCGCCTCTACTTCCACCGCTCTCAATACCACACCGGTATCTGTTGAGAAATAGGGATGTCCGGTTCCACCGGCAAAGAAAACCACTTCACCTCTTTCAAAATATTTATTGGCTCTGTCTTTTGAAAAAGGCTTTGTAAATGAACTGCATTCGAAGGGTGTCAAAATGTCTGTCTTCATCCCCACGGAACGAAAAATCTCCGAAACGTAGATACAATTCATAACCGTTGCCAGCATGCCAATCTGGTCTGCCTTGGTACGGTCTATGTTTTCGCTGGTTCTTCCTCTCCAGAAGTTGCCGCCGCCTGTGACAATACCGACCTGAATACCGTCATCCACCAGTTCCTTTACCTGCAGTGCTACCTTTCTCACGGTTTCTTCATCGAAACCGGTCTTTTTATCTCCTGCAAGTGCTTCGCCGCTAAGCTTTAAAAGTATTCTTTTCACTTATGATTACCCCTCTGTCTGTTTACTTATTTATTTCAGTTTTTATATTCCTCAAAGAAAGAAGTAGGACTTACATCTGCATAGCACTGAGAGCACATACCTTCTATTACCGCACCATTGTTGATCTGAACGGATTTTGACTTAATGTTACCCATCACAATGGCAGAAGCATCCAGAATAACCGGACCTCTCACATCAATATCCCCCTTTACGGCGCCTGCAATCGCTGCACTTGTCGCTGTGATATTACCGATAATAACGGAACTTGCACCAACTTTGACTGCGCCTGCACTAACAAGCTCACCATTGATTTTGGCACTCTCCGCGTATATTTCCGCGGCATTGGAATTACCGTTAATGTGACCGGTAATATTCAGTTTTCCAAGCGCTTCTACATTGCCGTTAACGGTACCGATGATATCTATGGAACCCTCTGTGGTAATATCTCCGGTAATCACCATCCCGGCAGTGATAACAGCACTTTCATCAGATGCTACTCTCGGCATTTCCATCTCTACTTTTTCCTCCGTTATGTTTATTTCCTTCTTTTCGGGAAACTCTTCTTTTTCTTCCGGTTCAAAAACAGGTATTTCAAAAGCTTCCGCAGTCTCGGTTTGTTCCTCTTCTGACTTCTGCGCTCCAAGTCCTTCATCGGCTACGGCGGGAGTATTGTTATCTTCTATTTCTATCGAGTCATCCTCCAGCATCTGATTCAGAATCTGTTCCATTCTAAGGTCATCTGCCATACTTTCATCTGTCAATATCACTGATTCTTCCACAGCCGGCACCTCGATTTTATCAGACAACCCGGTTTCTTCAGACACCTCAGCTTCTTCAGGCAGTTCAACCTCTTCAGGCAACTCATAATTATCAATATTTTTCAACATTTCATCCAAAGATATGTCTGCATCTTCGATGTCCGGTTCCGTATCCAGCTTCTCCATTCCTTCTTCAGGCACCAATTCATTGACTGCCTGCGCCAGATCCTCTTTCAAATCAGAGAAAAAACCCATATCTGTTACATCCTCCGTTTCTAAAAATCACTTCCTGATATGTTGGATCCTCTCAGTTTCCTCCGTAATAGGAAGGATAACTGTATCCTCCAATTCCATAATTCTCTCAATAATAATGGGCAACGCTTCAACTGTCGTCCGTTTATCGGCTGCGTCATGCATCAGAACCACCACTGTAGAGTGATTGTCAATTCCACTCATGACATTCGTAACTATCCTGTCCACAGAAAGCACATCGCTGGTTGCATCTCCCGATGTCGCATTCCAGTCAAAGAAACAAATGCCTTCTCTATCCAGACATTCAGCAAACAATTCCATATCCAGCTTGCTGACACTATTGGAGCTTCCTCCCGGAAAACGATATAAACTGCATTCTTCTCCCGTGATATCATACAGATACTCTCGTATCTTCTTCAAATCTGCCTCAAAGCTTTCTTCAGATTCGTAAATCTCGGAATATACGTGACTGTAGGAGTGCATTCCCAGGGTATGACCCCTTTCTTGAATCTCACGAATCATTTCCTTGGAACTCTCATTCTCCTTGCCCAACACAAAAAAGGTGGCTTTCACTCCATAGCGATCCAAAATATTCAGAATATCCTCCGTATAACAGCTGGGACCGTCGTCAAAAGTAAGGTATATTTTGCGGGCAGCTTCCGTTATCCCGACGGCTTCTCCCGCTGTATCGTCCTTCGTAGAATTGTCCTGTATTTCAACAATCTCCTGTCCTGCCACCGGCTGTTTTCCTTCATTTAATCCGGAAGAACTCTGTCCATACTCAAATAATTGAGCTGATTCCTGCTGACCGTTCGTAAGGGTATCGGTAAGCCGGCTTAACTGCTGTGTCAACCGTTCCAGTTTTTCATTCATTTTGCCAAGCTGCACCAACATGGCTGTACACAAAATCACGGGAAGAATCAACAAACCTGCGATTCCGGTAACAATATATATTTTCAATCTCTGAACACGGCTTCGTCTCTCAGCTGCGGTTCGAACACTTTCTCCCGACATAATCCTTTACCCATTATACCCCACTTTTATCAGTATAGCATATTCCTCTTTTTTCGAAAAGATAAAAAATAATCATTCTTCGGTTTTTTCTTCGGTTTTCTTTTGGTCACAGTGTTCGCAGACGCCTGAACAACCATGGCATCCGTTTTTCCCCTTGTGCTTCACTGCATAAACAATTGCCGCCCCCAGTGCGGCAATCAGCAGAATCACCGTAATAACGTCTCCCATACCTTTTCCTCATACTACTTATTTTCAAAGATATTACCTTTTGTTTTTACTCCTGTCAAGTTATTGCATAATTCGTGTTATTGTGCTATATTTGGTTAGATTTATACAATATGTTGTAGAAAGGACAATTTAAAATGAGTTTTGAATTTATAAAGAAGCTTCCCACTCCGGAAGAAATCCGAAGCCGGATTCCCCTGTCAGATGAACTGGCTCAACTGAAACAGCAGAGGGATTCAGAGATTGCAGATGTCATCACCGGAAAAAGCAACAAATTACTGGTAATCATCGGACCCTGTTCTGCCGACAACGAGGATTCCGTATGCGACTATGTCAACAGGCTTGCAAAAGTTAACGAAAAAGTCAAGGACAAGCTGATTCTGATTCCCCGTATCTACACCAACAAACCCCGCACCACAGGGGAAGGCTACAAGGGAATTTTCCATCAGCCTGACCCGGAGAAAAAGCCTGATTTCCTTGCCGGATTGATTGCCATGAGAAAAATGCACATCCGCGCCATATCCGAGACAGGTCTGACCGCAGCAGACGAAATGCTTTATCCCGAAAACTGGGGTTACGTATCCGATATCCTCTCCTATGTGGCAATCGGTGCCCGTTCTGTTGAAGACCAGCAGCATCGCCTTACCGTCAGCGGCTTTGACGTGGCGGCAGGTATGAAGAATCCTACCAGCGGAGATTTTGCGGTAATGCTGAACTCCGTATATGCAGCCCAGCATTCCCATTCCTTTACCTATAGAGGCTATGAAGTCAATACCACCGGCAATCCCCTGGCTCATACGGTACTGAGAGGTGCAACCAACAAGCACGGCGATTCCATCCCCAACTACCATTACGAGGATCTGAATCGCCTTCTGGAGATGTACGACAAAATGGATCTTGTGAATCCTGCCTGTGTCATCGATGCCAACCATTCCAATTCCGGCAAGAAGTTTTCACAGCAGATCCGTATTGTGAAGGAAGTCATGCACAGCCGCAAGCTGAATCCCGATATCCACAAATTGGTTAAGGGTGTCATGATAGAAAGCTACATTGAAGAAGGCTGCCAGAAAGTAGGCGGCGGCGTATATGGTAAATCCATCACCGATCCCTGTCTTGGCTGGGAGGATTCGGAACGCCTTATTTACGAGATTGCCGAATACGAATAAAGTATATGCGGGTGTTTCCCTGAATCTCAGGGAAGCACCTTTTTTCTGTTTTCCATTCCATCAGAATATCTTCAAATATCCTAAGAATAATCCCGGATTGACGTATCCTTCCATCCAACAGCCGAGAACTGTCAACACCAAAGCCCCCACGAAGCTTCTCAACATTCTTTTTGCAGTGATTTCTTCTCTCCACTGTCCGTCGCAGTTCCGACAACTGATTGCCCGACACAATCTTTCACTCCAGGAAAACAATAACAGAAATGCAAAGAAATAAAAAAACATCTGTGGGAACACACATACGACAGCCAGCACAAGCCCTTTGATTCCATATCGAATCAATAACACGGTCAAAAACACTCCCGCTGACATCCCACACCAGATTACAGCCATAAAACAGACTGCAAGCCCCATATATGTAGTGGCAAGAACAGCCACCGTTCCAAAGAACAGCAGTCGCTTTCTCAACGCAAAACAAAAAAGAGCATTGCTGTCAACCGTAATATATTTCATACGGTACAATACTTCTCCGGAAAACAATCCCGTCTCGTCCAGCAAAATGCTCTTTCCCATATTTACAATAATAACGCCTAAAACCAAACCTGTCATAAACACAGGTGCCAATCTCCTGCCACCTATGCGCGACATATGTTCAAACATACGCATGGACAATTACTCCTTTTCGAGGGCTCATCCATACCTATTCGATGAATCTTTGTTTTATGCAAATCTCGCCGCATAAGTCAGAATCCCGCAGATGGTTTTCGAATCCTGTATTTTACACTCAAAAATCATCTGCTTCAGTTCCTCCGGCGAATATGCCTCCACGTTCAGAAATTCATCCTCATCAAGATGCTGCTTACCGGGTCTCAAATTCCTTGCAAGGTATATATCAATCTTTTCATTGCAGAAAGCCACGGTTGTATAAATGGAATTGATCAGTTCAAGATGATCGCACTGATATCCGGTCTCTTCCTCCAATTCCCGCATCGCCGCATGCTCTGTAGGTTCCTCTTTGCCGTTCAGCCCGCCTGCAGGTATCTCAAGAGTCTCCCTCTCCAGGGCGTTGCGATACTGGCGCACCATCAGTATTTTACCGTCTTCGCGAACGGCAACCACAGCGGCGGCACCCTTATGATCAATCAAGTCCCACTTTGCCGTGTTGCCGTTGGGAATCAGCATGGTATCCTGATAGTAATCAATGATTGCTCCCTTGGCAACCAATTCCCTGCCAAGTCTCTTATATTGCTCCATTCTGAATCAACTCTCCTTTTCCAAAAGTTTCTCTACGCTTACCAGCTTTACACAGAGCACGAACAAATCAGTGGCTGCAGCCATTTCTTCGGGAGTGGGAAAAGAAGGGGCAATACGAATGTTTCTGTCTTCAGGATCAATCCCATAAGGAAAGGTTGCGCCTGCACCTGTCAGAATAACGCCTGCTTCTTTACATTTTGCAACAATTCTTTTGGCACACCCCTCCATTGCATCGAAGGAAATAAAATATCCCCCGTTAGGTCTGGTCCAGGTACCGATTTCCTTTCCGGCAAGCTCTCTGTCCAGCACTGACAAAACCGCCTCGAACTTCGGTCTCAGCATGTCCGCATGCTTCTTCATATGTGCTTTGATACCGTTGATATCCTTGAAATAGCGCACATGGCGAAGCTGATTGATCTTATCATAACCTATGGTCTGAATGGTCATTGATTTTCTGACAAAGTCAAGGTTTGCCTTGGAAGATGCCATAGCGGCAATTCCGGCACCGGAAAAGCTGACCTTGGAGGTAGAGCAGAATTCGTAAACCATATCCGGATTGCCGGCTTTCTCACACTCGCTCAGGATCTCCAGAATCTCATCCTGTCTGTCCTCGTAGAGATGATGAATCGCATAGGCATTATCCCAGAAAATACGAAAATCCTCGGCGGCAGGCTTCAGGTTTGCAAACCTTTTCACTGTCTCATCGGAATAGCTGTATCCCTGGGGATTGGAATACTTGGGGACACACCAGATCCCCTTGATGCTCTCATCTTCTGCGACCAATCTCTCTACCACATCCATGTCAGGTCCTGCCGGAGTCATGGGAACGGAGATCATCTCAATTCCAAAGTGTCCGGTAATGGCAAAATGCCTGTCATAGCCGGGTGCAGGGCAAAGAAACTTCACCTTGTCCAGCTTGCACCATGGAGTGCTTCCCATAACACCATGGGTCATAGATCTGGAAACTGTATCATACATAATGGTAAGACTGGCATTACCGCAGACAATTACATTCTCAGCCGGCACGCCCATGATATCCGCCATCAGGCGCTTAGCCTCTGTAAGACCATCCAATACTCCATAATTACGGACATCAAAACCATCCTCACTCTTCATATCGCTGCCGGGATTCAAAACATCGAAAATATCCATTCCCATATCAAGCTGGGCAGCGGCCGGCTTACCCCTCGACATATCCAGCTTCAAGCCCTTGGCTTTTGCCTCTTCAAATTCTTTTTCCAGTTGACTTTTCAATGTCAGCAGCTCTTCTCTGCTCAGTTCCTGATATGTTTTCATATGGTCACCTCATCTTTTTATCCATGTTAGTTCCTTATCCCTATCAGAATGGAAATAGTACCTGCAATATGGGACAAAAGGCATGTCGAACATGGATTATTGTATACAATCATACACTCTCGAACTATAATACTACAAGATAACTTTTTTCACAAGACCAAAATTTATTTTATAAAATGTTAATACAATGTTTTTCGTGGTAAAGCCTGATGAGAATTTCGCTGACAAAAAAACCGCCGTACTGTAATTAATATGTACGACGGTTTCATTTACTTATTAAATTTTCAAATCGGAACCGGTGTAACGGTTATTTAGCATAATCAATTACGCGGCTTTCACGAATCACATTTACCTTAATCTGTCCGGGATATTCCATTTCAGCTTCAATCTTCTTGGAAATATCACGGGCAAGCAATACCATATCGGCATCTGTAATCTGCTCCGGCACAACCATCACACGAACTTCACGACCTGCCTGAATAGCAAAAGATTTATCTACACCCTTGAAATTGTTTGTTATTTCCTCTAACTGTTTAAGTCTGCTGGTATAGGTTTCCAGCGTTTCTCTTCTGGCTCCGGGTCTTGCGGCAGATATTGTATCAGCAGCTTGTACAATACATGCAATCAGGGACGCCGGCTCAACATCGCCATGGTGAGATTCTACCGCATTTATCACGACGGAATTCTCTTTGTACTTTCTACAAAGCTCAACACCCAGCTGGATGTGAGATCCTTCCATCTCGTGGTCTACGGATTTACCTATGTCATGGAGCAGACCGGCACGCTTCGCCAATCTGACATCCAGTCCCATCTCTGCTGCAAGCAATCCTGAAAGCTGTGCAACCTCGATGGAATGTTTCAAAGCGTTCTGACCATAGCTGGTTCTGAATTTCATCTTACCCAGCAGTCTGACAAGTTCAGGATGAATGCCATGTACACCAACCTCAAGTGTAGCAGCTTCGCCTTCCTCCTTCATCATCACTTCAACTTCTTTTTGCGCTTTTTCCACCATCTCTTCGATTCTTGCGGGATGGATACGGCCGTCAACTATCAGCTTCTCCAACGCAATTCTCGCAACCTCGCGACGGATAGGATCAAATCCGGACAGAATGACTGCTTCGGGAGTATCATCAATAATCAAATCTACTCCTGTCATAGTCTCCAGAGTACGAATGTTACGTCCCTCTCGACCGATAATTCTTCCCTTCATCTCATCGCTGGGGAGCTGAACGACGGATATTGTGGTCTCAGAGACATGGTCTGCTGCGCATCTCTGGATTGCAGATACCACATATTCCTTCGCTTTTTTGTCTGCTTCTTCTTTGGCGCGACTCTCAAGCTCCTTGATCATCACAGCCGTTTCATGCTTTACTTCTTCTTCAACAATTTTCAATAAGTAGTCTTTTGCCTGTTCAGAGGTCAATCCGGAAATTCGTTCCAGTTCCTGTATCCGCTGCTCGTTCAGCTTGGAGACTTCTTCCTTCATCTTGTTCAGGGATTCTTCTCTTGCTGTCAAGCCCGCTTCACGCTTCTCAAGAGCGTCTGCCTTTTTATCAATGTTCTCTTCCTTTTGCTGAAGTCTGCGTTCAGAGCGTTGTGCTTCCGCTCTGCGTTCCTTGATTTCCTTGTCAAGCTCATTCTTTGTACGAATGGACTCTTCCTTAATCTCAAGAAGCGACTCACGTTTCTTTGCTTCAGCCGTTTTCAGAGCTTCATCAATAATCTCTCTTGCCTTATCCTGTGCATTTCCGATTGTAGATGCAGATGACTTCTTCTGATAGTTGTTGACAATCAGTGTGGTCACAACTGCGGTAACAATGATGGCTGCCACAACGATAATAGCCCAAATATACCACGGCATTAACGGCATTACAGGAGCACCTCCTTTATTGAATTTTCATTGTACATCCTAACAAGCAATTTACAACACTTAAATTTTAAACTTATATTTGTCTAATGTCAAGTTTTGTTTTCATCACTTTTCGTATACTGTCCCCCGAAAACCCTTTTCGCATGAGAAAAGCGTAGATTCTGCGGTATTCTTTCGGGTCTGTATTCTCCGGGTTATAGTTTTTCTTTTCCAAAAGCTTTGCAATCATAGCCTCTTCATCCTGAGTGCCACCCAAGCCTTCCCATTCCTCCCAGGCCTTCTCCAGCACATCCCCGGAAATACCTTTTGCCAGCAGATCATGCTCTATTCTCATACGGCTCCTTGTGTTCTCATGATCCGTGATGTAGGTAACAGCGTATCTCAAATCATCGGTATAGCGATACCCTGCCACATAGCCTAAGGCTTCCTGAATCACCTCCTCGGGATAAAAGTCCAGGCGAAGCTTATCATGCAATTGTTTTTCCGTATATTCCCTGCTCTTCAGAAGGTTCATGGCACGCAGTTTGGCTCGCTTCGGTAAAACCTTTGTCATGACTTCGTTTCTGTCTGCCTCTGACAGTTCCTGCCCCACCTGTATGTGGTATAAACGGAGTTCGCCTTTGTATAACACAAAGGCGAATTCTCCATCCAGATATACTTTACTGCGGGATTTGGACAGCTCTTCCACCGCTGTAATCTTCATATTTTATACTTCCTTCATTAATCACACCGAATTTTCTGCCCTTCGAGCCTGTTTTTGCCCTTCGAGCCTATTTTTGCATATTCCGGTTTCTGCAGGGCTTCAGTTCCCGTCGCTGCTTTTTCCCTGCTCCCCTCGTTCCTTACCGGCTTCCGCCTCATCCGGTTTATCAAAACCATAATGTACACGCACCTTGCTACAGATGAGTTCACAGACATCCGGGTTATCCTTCAGGTATTGCTTGGCATTCTCTCTGCCCTGACCGATCTTATTGCCTTCATAAGCGTACCAGGCACCGGACTTCACAATAATGTTCAGGTCGGACGCCAGGTCAAGGATATCCCCTTCTCTGGAAATGCCTTCGCCAAACATGATATCGAACTCTGCTTCTTTAAAGGGAGGCGCAATCTTATTCTTTACAACCTTCACGCGGGTACGGTTACCGATGACCTCTCCACCCTGCTTCAGGGATTCGATTCTGCGCACATCGAGACGCACGGAAGCATAGAACTTCAGTGCACGGCCGCCGGTAGTGGTCTCGGGATTACCGAACATCACACCCACCTTCTCACGGAGCTGGTTGATAAACACAACGGTACAGTTCGACTTGCTGATGACTGCCGTGAGCTTTCTTAACGCCTGGGACATAAGACGTGCCTGCAAGCCCACATGGCTGTCGCCCATATCACCATCTATTTCAGCCTTGGGTACCAGGGCGGCAACAGAGTCTACCACCACAATATCAATGGCACCGGAACGCACCATAGTCTCCGTGATTTCAAGTGCCTGCTCACCGTTATCAGGCTGAGATATGTAGAGGTTGTCAATATCCACTCCGATATTCTTGGCATAAACGGGGTCAAGGGCATGCTCCGCGTCAATAAATCCGGCAATACCGCCTCTCTTCTGTACCTCTGCGATCATATGCAGGGTAACCGTGGTCTTACCACTGGACTCGGGTCCGTAAATCTCTATGATTCTTCCCTTGGGAATACCGCCCAGTCCAAGGGCAATGTCAAGGCTCAGGGAGCCTGTGGGAATCGTCTCCACATTCATCTGTGCGGAAGGGTCACCCAGCTTCATCACCGCACCTTTACCGTACTGCTTCTCAATCTGACTGATGGCCGCATCAAGGGCCTTAAGCTTTTCATCTTTTTCCATCTGATATCTCCTTTTCTTGCAGAACAGATGTTCTGAATACAGAATAAAACATCTGTTCGATTTTGTCAATTGCTTTTTTGTATTTCTTATCTTCTTATCTTAATACAGATACAATACTACTTATAGAGTCCCTTAAAACTCCCTCATAGGCACTCACCTCCGTTTTTA
>CALZBR010000023.1 GCA_945621435.1 uncultured Lachnospiraceae bacterium | reverse complement strand
ACGCGGAGCGCCCATTGACACGAACAGCGCCCATTGTCACGCGGAGCGCCCATTGACACGAACAGCGCCCATTGTCACGCGGAGCGCCCATTGTCAGGATGCCGGGGCAAAAATCTTACGGGCTTTTACCCCCGGTATCTTGACGAAGAGTTTTGCCAACAGGTATAGTAGATAGAAGCTACTCGTGCAATATACAAAAGATGGAGGTATGTCGGGGATGTTCGAATATAAGTTACAATTGGGATGCCTGATTGTGGTTTTATATTTTACTATTGCTTATATTAAGAAAATCTATGACGAGAAGGTGAGCTGCAGTCCCTTGTTTGACGTGATGATTGCGGTAGCACCTTGGGCAATTGTTTTCGATGGGGCAACGGCTTGGACGGTGAACCATATGGATATGGTTCCGGGAATACTCAACAAGATACTGCATGGATTCTTTCTGATTTTGATGGATGTGGTTATTATCCTGGTATTCCTGTTTCTGCTCAATGAGACGATAGGTCTTAAGGGCAGAAGGAGATTTGCGGTTGCTTTGACCCCGGGAGCGTTATCCGTGGTGGGTATCCTCCTTTCCATGAACAGGCTGTATTACATTGAAGGAAAGACAACCAATTATTCCATGGGCATTCCCGTGATCATTACCTATACATCCCTGTGCATTCATTTCTTATTTATTTTTGTATTGATATGCGTAAAGTTCAGAACAATTGAAAAGAGAAAACTATTTGGCATTTTTTCCTTTATGACTATATCGCTGGGCATTCTGGTATTGCAGATACTGGAGCCGGAGGTTCTGATTTCTGCCCTTTTGCCGGTACTGGCAGTCATGGGAATCTATATCAATTTCGAAGATCCGTCCTTCCGGCGGCTCAGGCAATACAATGCGGATATGGTCACAGGGTTTGCTACATTGGTTGAAAATCGGGATAATAATACCGGTGGACACATCAGACGTACGAAGGACTATGTCAGAATCATTTTGAATCAGATGAAGAAGGAACAGGAATATACGAAGTTCTTAACCAGGGATTATATTGAACACGTGCTGGATGCCGCACCTATGCATGATATCGGTAAAATAGCCACTCCGGACAGCATCCTGCAGAAGCCGGGACGTCTCACGGAGGAAGAATTTGCCATTATGAAGCAGCACGCGGCAACGGGCGGAAATATCATCCGGGAGACCTTTGCTGACCTGGACGATCCGGAATATCAGCAGATTGCGTACGAGGTCGCCCGTTATCACCATGAGAAATGGAATGGGAAAGGGTATCCGGATGGCTTGAAGGGAGAAGAAATTCCGCTCCATGCAAGAATCATGGCAATCGCTGATGTGTTTGATGCGGTATCGGCCAAGCGTTGTTACCGGGATGCCATGCCTCTGGAAAAGTGTTTCCATATCATTGAGGAGGGAGCAGGCGTTGATTTTGACCCAAAGCTGGTGGCTCTGTTCCTGGCTGCACGGGATGAGATAGGAATCGTCGGCAGGACTGCAGGTTGACACAATCACTGATAGTGATTATAATAGATTTAGATTTGAAAGAAGCGGAGGATTTGTATGTTAAGTGTGGTAATGAAGACCATTGCAAAATAAATATTGCAAGGTCGATTTTCGGCAATGTCGTAACGGTTCAGTATGAAGGAACGGTTACTATGTCCTGCCGGGAGTCTGCCCATTAGCGGACAGCGCAAGCTGCCTCACACTTACCTTACATTTCGATTAATATTATGGTGCGCCCATGTGCTTAGGTTTTTTAGGGTGTATAGATGAATGACCATGGTATCTTATGAATTAAGGTGACCATGGTTTTTTTGTATTCTGTCGGCTGATGAATTGCAGATTTTCCGGTGGGCAGAAAAAGGAGAAGAGATAGAAATGAATATAGAAAAACAAATAGAATTTGACAAGATCAAGGCATTGTGGACCGAACTGGCAGTTACGGAATATGCCAAGGAAAAAATAAACAGTACCACAATCTGTCTTCAGGAAACAGAATTAAGAAAACGATTAAGAGATACCACTGACAGCAGGGAGATGGTGGAAAAGCTGGGGAATCCTCCCCTTCAGAATGTCACAGAGATACATGAGATTCTGAAGGTCGCGGAAAAGGGAGACTGCCTGAGTCCCTATCAGCTGGAGCGGGTACATCGTGTCCTGGTCGCGGTGGAGAGGCTGAGAGACTATTTGAGCAGGGGAAGGCAATTGGAGAATCACCTTGCGTATTATGATGAAAATCTGCCGGAAGAGCCGGAGCTGAAGGAGGAGATTGCCAGACAGATACGAAACGAAATGGTAGATGATCGCGCCTCAAAGAAACTGCTTGAGATCAGAACGCAAATCATCCGCTGTGAGGAGCAGATGAAGCAGAAGGCGGAGCAGATCATCAGAAGCAACAAGGAGTGCATGGCGGATACCTATTACACCATGCGAAACGGCAGAGTCTGTGTGCCCGTGAAAAAAGAGTATAAATTCCGGGTTCCGGGCAGTACCATTGACAAGTCCTCCACAGGAAGTACTTTTTTCATCGAGCCCGTGGGAGTAGCGAAGTACTTTGAAGAGCTGCAACTGTTAAGAATTGAGGAGGAGAACGAGGTCTATAAGATTCTGTATACCCTCACGGTCATGGTAGCAGATGCCGTTCCCCACATGCGGGAGAATATGAAAATGATGGAAAAGCTGGACTACATCTTTTCCAAGGGAAAGCTGAGCCTGGAACTGGACGCTTCGGAGCCTGACATCAACCTGGAGAGAAGAATCGTCCTGAGGGACGCCAGACATCCCCTGATGGACAGGTCTATCAATGTTCCTTTGCAGTTTAGACTGGGAGAAACAGAACGGGGTATCGTAATCACCGGACCCAATACCGGCGGGAAAACAGTAGCCATCAAGACGGTGATGCTGAATTGTTATATGGCCCAGTGCGGTCTGCATGTGACCTGCCAAAAGGCTGATATCTGCATGAACAGTGCCTATCTCTGTGATATTGGGGACGGTCAGAATCTGTCCGAGAATCTCTCTACTTTTTCAGCCCATATCAAGAATGTACTGGCTGTTCTGGGCGAAGTGAATCAGGACAGTCTGGTCATCATGGATGAGCTGGGGTCGGGTACGGATCCGGCGGAGGGTATGGGAATCGCCATCGCCATTTTGGAGGAGCTGAAAAAAAGCGGTGCCAATTTCCTGGTCACCACTCACTATCCGGAGGTCAAGGAGTATGCAGCGGTCACAGAGGGGATTGTGAACGCCAGGATGACCTTTGACAGAGAGACTCTGCAGCCCACTTATCAGATGATTATCGGGGAAGCGGGGGAAAGCTGTGCCTTTTATATTGCAGACAGACTGGGTATGCCAAATCACATGCTAAAGGTAGCCATCAAGGCAGCGTATGGAGAAGCAGCCGTGTCTGAATACCGATTTCAAAAAGAGGACAGCGAGCTGAAAAAGGAGAGTACTCATCGGATTTCCAAAACCAAAAAAGTACATCATAACGGGGAGCTTTCCACCAAATACAAAATCGGTGACAGCGTCATGATCTATCCTGAAAAGAAAATAGGAATCGTCTGCGTGCCTATCAATGAAAAAGGCGTCCTCAGGGTCCAGCTGCCCAACAAGAAAATCTGGATTAATCATAAGCGGGTGAAGTTGCATGTGGCCGCCACTGAGTTGTATCCTGAGGATTACGATTTTTCCATTATCTTTGAGACAGTGGAGAATCGGAAGAAGCTCCATGATATGAACCGAAAGTATACCGAGGAGACGGTGACCTATGAGGAGTGAGGGAATACACCATGGCTGATAGTGGTTGATAGTTAAGCGTGCCGGTCAGATAATGATTGGCACGCTTTTTTTATGAGTGTAAACTTTGCTTGAAAATCTCTTATATAAAACGGATGGGTCTCATTGCATGGGAACCCATTTTTTGCTATACTGAGTTCGAAAGACGATGTGGAAAGAAGCCACAGCAAAACACGGGAGGACAAAATGAAATTCATTTCATGGAATGTCAACGGTCTTCGGGCCGTTATGGGTAAAAACTTTATGGAGGATTTTGCAAAGCTTGATGCAGATTTTTTCTGCCTGCAGGAGACCAAGCTTCAGGCCGGGCAGATAGAGATGGATCTGCCGGGATACCATCAGTATTGGAATTATGCGGAGAAAAAGGGATATTCCGGGACAGCGATTTTTGCAAAGGAAGAACCAATCAGCGTCAGCTATGGTATGGGAATCGAGGAGCACGACCATGAGGGTCGGGTCATCACACTGGAATATCCGGAGTATTACCTGATAACCGTGTATACACCCAACTCTCAGGATGAGCTGAAGCGTCTGGATTACCGCATGGGTTGGGAGGATGCATTCCGGGCGTATCTGTGCGGGCTTGCCGAAAAGAAGGGTGTCATTGTCTGTGGTGACATGAATGTGGCCCATCAGGAGATTGACCTGAAGAACCCCAAGACCAATCGCAACAATGCGGGTTTTACGGATCAGGAACGTGGCAAGATGACAGAGCTCTTAAACAGTGGCTTTGTGGACAGCTTCCGATACTTTTATCCCGACAAAAAGGAGATTTACAGCTGGTGGTCCTATCGGTTCCAGGCGAGACAGAAGAACGCCGGCTGGCGTATTGATTATTTTCTTGTGTCAGAGAATCTGAAGGAGCGTATGAGCGGAGCTGAGATTCATACGGAAATATTTGGTTCCGATCACTGTCCGGTGGAATTGAGATTGGATTAAGACCGGGAACGTTACAGGTTTATTTTTACCCCTGTTCGACCATACTATTACAATGATTGACTAAGTATGTGGTAATGGAATGGGAGACAAGGGAAATGGAATCTTTGTGGATGGAAGAAGTGCAGATACCGCGAAGGAAGCCGGCGGAAGGGCTGTATGAGAGGGATGTGGTGGTCATCGGAGCCGGCATGGCCGGTGTTCTGATTGCATGGAGATTGCAACAGGCCGGGTTGAAGGTGGCGATTCTGGAGGCGGATAGGATCGCCGGCGGACAGACCGGACGTACAACGGCAAAAATCACTTCCCAACATGGTCTCATCTATAGTAAAATGGTGGAGGAAATCGGCTGGGAAAAAGCAAGACTGTATGCGGAAGCCAATCAGAAAGCCATCGATGAATATGAGAATCTGGTTCAAAAGTATCACATCGAGTGTGACTTTGAGCGGGTACCCGCATATATCTATTCCGCCAAGGAGGCAGGGAAGCTTCTGGAGGAAGCACAGGTGGCAGCAGAATTGGGGATTCCGGCATATTACACGGATAGTACGGAACTGCCCTTTCAGACAGCCGGCGCAGTCTGCTTTGAACGTCAGGCATGCTTTCATCCGTTGAAGTTCATCCGATGTCTGGCGGAGCAATTGGAAATCTACGAGGAGAGTGCAGTGACAGAGGTTAGGAAAGGTCTGATCTCTACAGGGAGAGCGAAGTTTCTGACTGACAAGGTTGTGTTTTCCTGTCATTATCCCTTTCGGATTGTACCGGGATTTTATTTTTTGCGACAGCATCAGGAAAGAGGCTATGTGATTGCTCTGGAGAGAGAGGCAGCTCCGACAGGGACCGGGGGGATACCCCGGAAGAATGATAAAAAAGTAGAAATCAAGGGAATGTATCTAAGTGCGGAAGGGGAGGGTCTGTCCTTCCGGAGTACAGAGAATCACTTGCTGCTTGGGGGGAATTCCCATCGCACGGGAAAGAATCGCCAGGGCGGGGCGTACGGAAGTCTGAAGGCAGCTGCCTGTAAGTATTTTCCTGACAGCAGGGTTGTGGCGCAATGGTCGGCGCAGGATTGTATGCCTCATGACGGCGTTCCGTTTATTGGAAGGTTCTCAGTCTGGCGAAAGAACTGGTATGTAGCTACAGGCTTCGGGAAATGGGGGATGACCTCTTCCATGGTGGCAGCAATGCTTTTGACAGATATGATTCAGGGGAAGATAAATCCCTGGGAAAAGGTCTTTACCCCGCAGAGACTTCGGATTCAGGCGGGAGCGAGGAATTTCTGGCTTGATATGGCAGAAAGCATTTCCGGGCTGACCAAGGGACTGTTCGTTCCCTGGGAAGGTGAGACCTGTGCCAGATGTACCCATATGGGTTGTAAGCTGACCCGGAATCCGGATGACCATAGCTGGGACTGCCCCTGCCATGGCTCCCGTTATGACGAGGAGGGTCATTTGCTGGATGACCCGGCACAGAGAGACATGTACAGATAGGAATAAAAATATGGATGGGAACTGTCCGGGCGACCGTTGCCCATCGGAGTTAGGAGTTGTGTTATGAGTGAAACAGGGGTAGGAATCAGACTGGCAGAGGCGTATTATGAAGCTTTCGGAAAGCCCATGATAGCTGAAAAATTCGGTGAATATGAGGGCAGAATAGCTGTGGGGCTGGCAGGACGTGGCTCGGATTGCTTCGGCTATGATGACGAGATGTCCAGAGACCATGACTGGGGACCGGATTTTTGCCTGTGGGTTACGGATGATACCTGGGAGCAGATTGGGGAAGCACTTCAGCAGGCTTATGAGGAATTGCCATTGGAATTCAAGGGCTACAAGAGAGCTCCGAGAGTCAATGGGAAAAACCGCAGAGGCGTGATACGCATTTCTGAGTTTTATCTTAACCTGGTGGGGGCAGAGCGTTATGAGGAGATTCCCTGGCGGGAGGTCAGGGATTATGACCTGGCGGCAGCAGTCAACGGGAAGGTGTTCCGGGATGACGAGGGTGTTTTTACGGAGTTTCGAAATCAGCTGAAGCAGGGTTATCCTGAAGAAATCTTTTATCTGAAGCTGGCAGAAGCGGCTGCAAGATACGCCCAGACAGCAGAATACAATTTTGCAAGATGTCTGGAGCGGGGGGAACGCTTCACCGCCGGGATGATGCTCTGGGACGGCATGAAGGAAGCGATGCGTCTGCAGATTTATGTCGATGGAAAATATCCGCCTCATGATAAGTGGCTTCACAGGTGCCTGTTGGAGACAGAGAACGGCAGACAGGTGGCCGGAGTGCTGCAGAGTATGACGGAACTGTTAACACAGCCGGCGGAGAATAGCGTTGCATTGCGACAGCTGGCAGAGCAGCTGGGAGATTTCTTTGCCAGGGAGCTGTATGCCCGGGATATTATCAGCGACATTGATTTTTATCTGGATGCACATAGTGAGGAGCTGGTATATAAGGCAGGGCTCGCAACCAAGTCAAAGGAGATGTTGGTGGAGGAGATTGCAAAGCTTGAATTTGCGGCCTTCGACAAGGTACATAACGAAGGGGGCAGGGCAAGCTGCCAGAATGACTGGGCTACCTTTTCCATTATGAGAAAGAGTCAGTATCTTACCTGGAACCGCCCTATGCTTCTGCAGTATCTCTATGACTTTCACAGAGAAATCAATCTGGGACATAATCTGATTGAGGAAAAGTACGGGCGTATGATGGAGAGCACGGCACCTGAGAAATACAGGGAGCTGGAGAAGCATTTCCCCGTGCTGACAGAGGAAAAGAAGGGCATCATCGAGCAGATCTGCGGTATGCAGGTGAAGTGGATGGAGGAATTTGCAGCTCAGTATCCTGCATTGGCAGATAATGCAAGAAGCATTCATACCTATGAAGACAATCCCTTTAACACCTCCTATGAGACCTATCTTCGCGGGGAGATCGGAACCTATTCCGATAAAATGCTGGAATTGTACGGAAGATACATTGTGGAATATGCCAGAAACGGAAAGAATCCTGCCTATGATATCATGTGTAACAGTGTGGCGATGTATGGTTACCGGGACATTGAGGAAGCGGAAGAAAAGACGGCAAGAGCACAGTTATAGATTTTGTAAATCTGCACATCCTAGATTTGCGGACAAACCGGTGGCGGATCCGTATAGATTTACGGACAAAGCGGTGGTGACTCCGTATAGAAAATGAAAGAGAAAGAGGTGTGCAAAATGGATTTGAACGGAATCACGGAAGCAGGTGCTGTGATGCAGAATCTCCCCATAGGTCTGGGGATGAATCTTGCGATGAACGAGCCGGCGATGAAGGGCTACGCAGCCCTGACAGAGGCGGAAAAAGAGGAGCTGATCATGCGTTGCAGGGATGCCTCGTCGAAGGGGGAAATGCAGCAAATTGCGGATTCCCTGGTACCGCATACGGATATTTCCGCAATCATTGAGGAGGCGGATATTTTATAATCCACTTTTCGGAATTGTGTTTCCGACAAGCCCTGCGTGTCTGCAATCAGACATGCAGGGCTTTTGGCGGAGGTCAAAACCATCCGCCGTCCATTGTAATGACCTGACCGGTCAGAAATTCGGGAGAATCGGCCAATTGAAGAATCAGTCTGCCCACCTCTTCCGGAGTACCGAAGCGGTCTGCGGGGATCTCTTCCCTGAGTGCCTGTCGTTCTGCTTCGGTTAGTGCGCCGTTCATGGCAGTATCAATGACTCCGCAGGCAATGGCGTTTACCTGAATATTGCTGGGAGCAAGTTCCTTGGCGAGAGCTCTGGTAAAGGCGTTCATGCCACCCTTGGAAGCGGAATAGGCTACTTCCGTGGAAGCCCCCTGATTTCCCCAGACGGAGGAGACATTGATGATTTTGCCGCTGTGCTTTTGAAGCATCAGCGGAATTGCTGCGCGACAGGTATAAAAACAGGAATCCAGATTGACGGCAAGAACGCGATGCCATTCCTCGGAGGTCATGTCGGTCAGCAGACCCACATGTGAAATACCGGCATTGTTGACCAGTACATGCAATTCTTTTATGCTCTCAAAGAGTGTCAAAACTTCAGCCTCGCAGCCCATGTCGGTCCGGAAAACCTCGCAGGAAACCTGATATTGCTTCCTAAGCTCATCGGCGAAGAGCTTCAGGTCATTTATAGAATTGCAGCATGTGAGAATCAGACGGTATCCGGCTTTGGCAAAGCACTCTGCCGTGGCCTTCCCGATGCCCCGGGAAGCACCTGTGATCAGTACGGTTTTGGTATTGGAATTCATGGAAACCTCACTTCATTTACAAATTATCGGATTTACCTGTTTGGAACATTAACATAATACCATAGAATGAATTTTGCCACAACTTGCTTTTCACTGGCAGACAAGCTATACTTAGATTGGATAGAAAATCGGATGGAAGGCAAGAAGTGATAAGTAATAAAACAGAAACGGAGAAAATGTGATGTATGATTTAATTATTATCGGTTCCGGTCCGGCAGGTCTGTCTGCGGCAATCTATGCGAAGCGTGCCGGATTGAAGCTTATGGTGCTGGAGAAGGCGCCCATGAGCGGCGGACAGATTCTGAATACCTATGAAGTGGACAATTATCTCGGACTGCCGGGAATCAATGGTTTTGATATGGGAATGCAGTTTCGGGCTCACGCAGACAAGCTGGATATAGAGTTTGTGGAAGATGAGGCAGAGGAAATCCTTGACAGAGGAGATTCGAAAATAGTGCGT
This sequence comes from uncultured Lachnospiraceae bacterium, assembly GCA_945621435.1. Lineage (GTDB taxonomy): Bacteria > Bacillota > Clostridia > Lachnospirales > Lachnospiraceae > Acetatifactor. The sequence goes on along the minus strand of CALZBR010000023.1, from coordinate 30,436 downwards.
ACCGCTGAGGGGGAGTATGAAGCGGGTGCTGTGATACTGGCTACGGGAGCCGTGCACGCACATCTGGAGGTTCCGGGGGAGGAGGAGTTCTCCGGTATGGGCGTCTCCTATTGTGCTACCTGTGACGGTGCTTTTTTCAGAGGAAAAACGGTGGCTGTTGTTGGCGGTGGTGATGTAGCGCTGGAGGATGCCATCTATCTTGCGGGATTGTGCGGTAAGGTGTATCTGATTCACAGAAGAGATTCCTTCCGTGGTGCAGAGATTCTTCAGGCAGAGCTGAAGAAGCTGCCCAATGTGGAAATCCTTTATAACACAACTGTGGAAGAAATCTGTGGTGATGAGGCTGTGGATAAACTGCTGCTTAAAAGGACGGATACGGGAGTAAAGTCTGAACTGGAGGTCGCCGGAATCTTTATTGCGGTAGGAATCCGTCCCGGTACCGGGCTGGTACGCAATCTGGTGGAATGTGATGAAGCAGGCTATGTCATTGCGGGGGAGGATTGCGCTACCGGAATGCCCGGGCTGTTTGCGGCGGGAGATGTGCGAAGGAAGCCTTTGCGGCAGATTATTACGGCGGTTGCGGACGGTGCCAACGCTGCAATGGCTGTCAGAAGCTATCTCAAACAATAACAGGGATTATTTTACAAGTTGTCAAAATATTAAATTAGGGAACAAAGTACCATTGACTTTTTCGGTATGTGCAATTTGTACAAAAATACGAGAATTGTCGAAAAAACGAACAGGAAAAATTTGAAGTTAGTAAAAAGTTATCCACATACAAAAAGCCCGTAAATTTAACAAAAGTGATTTATACACCAAGTTATACACATTATCCACAGTATTTTTGGTAAAATAAAAGCTATATTTCGGGAGAAATTGAGGAACGTTTGTTTTGTATAGATGTAATAAATTTTTTATTTTGTCGACAAATGTCAAAAATGATATTGACAGATTCAATGTCAAAAACAATATTAAAATATTCTAAATTGTTGCAAATCCATACTTGAATATGATATAATGTTTATACAATAAAAACCGAAGGAGTGAGACCGTATGAAATTTATTATTTTAGGCAAAAATATTGAGGTAACACCCGGATTAAGATCAGCAGTTGAGGAAAAAATCGGAAAGCTGGAAAAGTATTTTAATCCAGACACAGAGGCTCATGTGACTCTTAGCGTTGAGAAAGATCGTCAGAAGATTGAGGTTACGATTCCTGTGAAGGGTAATATCATTCGTTCAGAGCAGGTGAGCAATGATATGTATGTTTCCATCGATCTGGTGGAAGAGATCATTGAGAGACAGCTGAAGAAGTACAAGAACAAGATTGTGGACAAGCAGCAGGCAGCAAGTGCTTTCAGTAAAATGTACGTTGAGAATGAGTACATGGATGAGGAAGAGATTAAGATCGTCCGTTCCAAGAAGTTTGATATCAAGCCCATGTATCCTGAGGACGCTTGTATTCAGATGGAATTGTTGGGACACAATTTCTTTGTATTCATCAATGCAGAGACGGATCAGGTAAACGTAGTATACAAACGTAAGGGTGATACATATGGCTTGATTGAGCCGGAAGAATAAATGCAATCTCAGGTACACCGGAAAGGAAAAACCTTTTCGGTGTATTTTTATGAGAAAACGGGAAAACATAGTAGTGATCGCAATTGTGTGAACAGGATGATAAGGTTATTTACAGGGGAATCATTCCGTATACATGGCTCCGGCACCCCGGGGGAAGTTGGTCAATGGCGTCGGTGCACGGGGATTCTATGGTGGCTGGATTTATGGCAGGTTGGATGGAGAAGAGAGAATATGGTCATGCGTTCCGCCTGGGGGTAGCAGCGGGAAGTGCCAGTGCTTTTTCGGAAAATCTTGCTACGGGAGAGGAGATAAGGAGATTATACGGGTGTGTGGAAAGCAGAGCGGTTAGTGGATAAGGAAAGGCATTCAATAAGAATGAATTGACGAACGGGTGAAAGTATGAAAGAATTTAGCTATATCATTACAGACAAGGATGGAATTCACGCAAGACCGGCAGGCGAGCTGGTGAAGATTGCAAAGGAATTCGAGAGCAACATTCTGATCAGGGCCAATGAAAAGGATGGGGACTGTAAACGAATCTTTACTGTGATGGCTTTAGGGGTTAAAAAGGGACAGGAAGTGACCTTGCGTTTTGAAGGTCCGGATGAAGATAAGGCATTTGAGGCGGTGACCGGATTTATGAAAGAGAAGCTGTAAGGAAGGGGAAGGTGCGAATGCAGACTTATAAAGGTAAGAGTGTCTTTGGCGGGATTGCGATAGGACGAATCAGGGTATATCAAAAGAACCGTCAGCAGGTGCGACGCACCCGGATTGAGGATACAGAAGCAGAGCTTGCCCGCTATGAACGGGCGAGAATAGAGACCGTAAATCAGTTGAAGGTGTTGTATGAAAAAGCGCTGGTTGAGGTGGGAGAAGAAAATGCAGCCATTTTTGAGATTCATGGAATGATGCTGGAAGATGGGGATTATAATGAATCTGTACAAAACATGATACAAAGTAATTGTATCAATGCGGAATTTGCAGTAGCCGCCACAGGGGACAATCTTTCTCAGATGTTCGCTGCGATGCAGGATGAATATATGAGAGCCAGAGCTGCCGATATCAAGGATATCACAGAGAGAATCATAGGGAATCTGCAGGGGACCGCAAAGGAGGATAAGGTGGTCGGGGAGCCCGCAATCATTGTGGCGGAGGATCTTGCGCCCTCCGAGACGGTACAGCTGGACAAGAAACTGATCTTGTCCTTCGTGACAATACAGGGCTCCCCCAATTCCCACACAGCGATTCTTGCCCGTACTATGGGGATTCCGGCATTGGTGGGAACCTCGATTCCGCCGGAAGCGGATCTGGATGGGAAAATGGCAATTGTAGACGGAACCACAGGTGTTTTGTATGTGGAGCCGGAGGAAGGACTCCTGAGAGAAATGGAGGGAAGAAAAGAAGAAGAGGTACGTAAAAGAGAGCTTTTACTGGAGATGAAGGGTCAGGAAAGTATCACTGCGGATGGTCATAGGATCAGGCTCTATGCCAATATCGGCAACATCGACGATCTGGCGGCAGTTTTGGAGAATGATGCGGAGGGGATCGGGCTTTTCCGGAGCGAGTTTTTATATTTACAAAGAGATACCTATCCTACAGAGGACGAACAGTTTGCAATCTATAAAAAGGTAGCTGAGACCATGGCGGGAAAAACAGCTATTATTCGTACCCTGGACATCGGCGCCGATAAACAGTGTGAGTATTTTGGGCTGGAGAAGGAGGAGAATCCGGCTCTGGGGTGCAGAGCTATCCGCATTTGTCTCAAACGTCCCGAGATTTTTAAGACACAGCTTCGGGCCTTGTATCGTGCTTCCGCCTTTGGAAGACTGGCAATCATGTATCCCATGATTATCAGTCCGGAGGAAGTGAGACGCATCAAAAAAATCACAGAGGAAGTAAAGAGAGAGCTCCGGACGCAGGAAATCGAATATGGGGAGCCGGAGCAGGGAATCATGATAGAGACACCGGCAGCAGTGATGATGAGCAGGGAGCTTGCAAGGGAGGTGGATTTCTTCTCCATCGGAACCAATGATCTGACACAGTACACCCTGGCTATAGACCGTCAAAATCAGAATCTGGAGGAGTTCTATGATCCTCATCATCCGGCCATCCTGAGGATGATCGAAATGACAGTGCAGAATGCACATGCGGAGGGAATCTGGGTTGGAATCTGCGGGGAACTCGGAGGCGACAGAGAGGTGACAGACAGTCTGTTGAGGATGGGAGTGGATGAATTGTCGGTCTCTCCCGGCAATATTCTTCCCTTGAGAAAAGCGATCAGAGAAACACAGCTTCGGGAAGAAGGCTTCGGGAAGGAAACACAAGTGAATTGAAGTAAGGGGTGAAAGCGGTGAATGAATAATTTCTCCGCTTTTTTCATATAGTTACACGACAAACTTTACCGAAGCCGGTATGGAGAAGAGAGCGTGGGAAAAAAGCTGAACAGAATTTGGAAGGGAATTCTGATAGAGTGTATTGGTATAATGGTATTAGCGGTGCTGTTACTGACCTGGGCAGAGAACGGAAACGAAAAGATAAGCATTGAAGTCACAGGTCAGGCGGAAAAGGAATACATAAAATGGGTGGATTTCACAGTGACTTATGAGGCTCTCTGTAAGGCATATGACTGGGATGTGAAGACATATGGGACGGAGTATCGGGTCGGCTGGGTGGAGCTTCTGGCTTACACCGCGGCAAAAACCGGCGGGAAATTTGACAAAAAGGCATTAGGTATAATGGACAAGGCGGCAAAAGAGCTTTCCCGGGGAAAGACAACCATGGAAGAACTGACAGATAAGTTGAAATACTATCCCTATTACAGGGAAGCTTATGATGCTGCTATCGGTGGTCTGGTAGGGGAATTTGAGACAGAAGAGGGAGAACACTGTTATGGGCTGAAGGGTTACTTCCCTTTGGCAGACGGATTTGACTATACACACTATGATGATTTTGGAGCCAGCAGAAGCTATGGATACAAGAGGAGACATCTTGGACATGATATGATGGGACTCATCGGTACACCCATTACAGCAATAGAATCCGGCATTGTGGAGGCTTTTGGCTGGAATCAGTACGGTGGCTGGAGAATCGGAATCAGAAGCTTTGACGGAAAAAGATATTATTATTATGCGCATCTTCGACAGAACTATCCCTATGCGGAGGGATTGGCGGAGGGCAGCGTGGTGACCGCCGGGGATGTGGTCGGATATATGGGACATACCGGATATTCCACACAGGAAAATGTGAACAATATCGAGGTGACGCATTTACACTGGGGATTGCAGCTGATATTCGACGAGTCCCAGAAAGAGGGAAATAATGAAATCTGGATTGATGTGTACCCGCTGACCAGATTTCTGTCAAAGCATAAGCAGAAGACAATGAAGGTAGATGGAACAAAGGAATGGAAAAGAACATCCGGCATTGTGGATCCACTGGTGCAGGAATATTTAAAAAGTAAGGAAAATGGGTGAAGATATGTCTTTATTATTTTTCTGTAATATGATATGATACTTTTGAGTTTTTGTAGTTGTTAACAGGATAAGAGTGAAATCGTAAGGAACAGAAAGGTGAAGTGTAATGAAACATATTTTGGTAGTAGATGATAATAAGATTAATTTAGCTTCCGCCAGACATGTACTGAAGGATGTTTACAAGGTAACAGCAGTTACCATGGGCGCACAGGCCTTGAAGTTTCTTGAAGAAAATGAATGTGACCTGGTTCTTCTGGATATCAACATGCCGGAGATGGACGGCTTTGAGGTGTTACAGAAGATTCGTCAAAATGATAAATGGAAGGAGCTGCCCGTTATTTTTCTCACCGCTGACAATGATGCTGAGACAGAGAATCGCTGCCTGGAGGCGGGAGCCCTGGATTTTATAGCAAAGCCTTTTGTTCCGGCGGTTATGATGTCCAGAATCGGACGCATTCTGGAAATGATGGATATGCGTCGGCAGCTGGCAGAAAAGCTGGAGCAGAAGACCCGGGAGGTATATGATATTACCAATAAGTCCAGACAGGATGCGCTGACGGGACTTAGTAACAGAAGCTTTACCGAGAGCACGGTCAATCGTTATCTCGCAGATGGGGTCAAAGGTGCTTTGTTTATGATTGATATGGACAATTTTAAGTCCGTCAATGATACCTATGGACATATTATGGGAGATACACTGCTGAAGATGTTCGCTGATACCATGAGGAGCTTTTCCTCTGAAAACGATGTCCTGTGCAGAATCGGAGGAGATGAGTTCGTGATGTTTTTGAACGGAATTACTTCCAAGGCGGATATCAGTGGACTTGCCCGGGATATGATTGCAAATCTCTGCGTCAAGATTCGTGAAAAGAAGATTGAAACAGATGTCTCTGTGTCCATTGGTATTGCTCAGGCACCGGAGGACGGAACGGATTTTACCACAATATACAATGCAGCGGATAAAGCGCTTTATTATGTTAAGAATAACGGAAAGAATGCATTCCATTTCTTCAGCGATCAGAAAGAGGAAGAGAGAAGCCGTGGAGCTACCCTGGTTGACTTGAAGTATTTGAGAGAATTCATGGCAAGAGCGGATTCCGGCAAGGGAGCATATCAACTGGATTTGGATAGCTTCCATCATGTTTATAACTTTATTCATCGTGTTGTTGCAAGAAGCGGACAGGAAGTACAGACGATACTTTTCACTGCTTATACAGAGAATGCTCCCATGGTGGAACAGACAGAGATTGACACTGCACTGGAAGTGCTGGAACAGGCGATTTATTCTTCGCTCAGACGCGTGGATGTTTCGACCCGGTATTCCAGCAAGCAGGTCATTGTTATCCTGATGGACGCAAACGCCGAAAACGGTGATATGGTGGCTCGCAGAATCTTGGAAAGTTTTCAAAAGATCTACAAGGGTACACATGTGTCCATCGATTATGACATTGCAACAATGGACAGCAAATCAGAAGGAATGAGAATGATGTAAGCGGGAAGCGTGTTGCATCATTTCTCTGTTGTTTGCGGCAGGCGAGGAGTTTGTTATCAGGAGGGCAACAATGAACTATCAGGTCAGAAGAGAAGCAGTTCTGGATCAAATGAGTAAAGGCACCATGGCGGTATTGTATTCCGGTATTGAGGTACACGTCAGTGCAGATTCCTATGCGCCCTTTGAGGCGAATCGTAATTTCTTTTATCTCACCGGATTGCGCCGCGAGAACATGGCAATTGTGATGGACAAGGCTACAGAGCCCTATACCGTAACCTTGTTTATTGAGAAGGCAGATCCCGATGCGGAGCGCTGGTATGGACGTAAGGTAACGGCGGAAGAGGCCGGAGAAATCTCCGGAATCAAGGATATTCAGTTCATAGATGATCTGGATGCAGTGATTGACAGAAAGATGGTACGTGAGGATATTGTTGAAGTTCTCTTTGACACCTATCGCCACAGTCAGAATGATCAGCCGGATTATAACAGTGTGAAGGCAAAGGAGTTTGCAGAGAAGTATGTGGGATGTCCTGTCCGTAATCTGTTCCCGCTGGTGGCAGCAGGACGCATGTGGAAGGATGAGGACGAGGTGTCGATGACCAGGGAGGCCATCAGACTGACCCGGGAAGGACTGGAAAATGTCATGGCAGGATTGCAGCCCGGCATGAAAGAATATCAGGCACAGGCGGATTTTGAGTATCCTATTTTCCGAAACGGTGCGGAAGGAACAGCATTTCCTACAATTGCGGGGAGCGGGCTCAATGGCACTATGCTTCATTACGAAACCAATCGTGACACCTGTGAGGACGGTACCCTGATTCTTCTGGATCTGGGGGCAAGGGTGGAAGGCTATAATGCAGATATCACCAGAACCTATCCCGTGAATGGAAAATACAGCGAGAGACAAAAGCAGGTTTATGACATAGTCCTTGCGGCAAACCGCAGGGTTGCCGCGGAAGCAAAGCCAGGAATGACCCTGAAGGATCTGAACGAGATCTGTAAAGAGGTATTGGCGGAAGGCTTGATTGGGCTTGGCTTGATCAGTGATGCGAAGGAAGTTTCAAAATATTATATGCACAATGTATCGCATCATCTCGGCATCGATGTACACGATGTGACTGTCGCAGCACAGAATAAGCTGCAGCCCGGTGCCATTATTACAGATGAACCGGGACTCTATATTGATGAGTGGGAGATTGGCATCCGTATCGAGGATGACCTTTTGATTACGGACACCGGTGCGGAATGTCTCTCCGAGGAAATCATTCGTACCACGGAGAAAATCGAGGCATTTATGGCAGCGAAAAGAGATAACAAACAGGGACGTTGACAAGGCAAGGGATGAATCTATGGATTTGTCCCTTAAGTTGTTTATGACATACTAGGAAGGTCTGTGAAAAATGATAAAAATAGTATTGACTCTCTCGTAGCGTTACGGTTTACGATGAATTCGAAAGGAGGGAATCATGAGAACCGTAAAAGAGGTGTCGGAGATAACCGGAGTAAGTATAAGGACGTTGCGATATTATGATGAAATCGGTTTGTTGCAACCGACGGAATTAACAGAGGCCGGTTATCGGCTCTACGACAACAAAGCATTAGAAAAGCTGCAGGAAATATTGTTCTTTAGAGAATTGGAAATTCCCTTGAGTGATATCAGGAAAATTATGGATACTCCAAATTATGATAAAGAACAGGTTTTATTAACTCAAAAGATTTTGCTGGAACAGAAGCGAAATCGTCTGAATGGGATTATTGAGCTAATAACGGATGTGATGAAAGGAGTTAATACTATGAGTTTTGAAGCATTTAGTAAAGAGGAAGTGCAGACAATTGTGAATCATACACTGGAATGTATGTCCAAAGAAAACCTTGACGAACAGGTACAGAAGTTTGGAAGTCTGGAGAAATACACAGAGTTTTTGTCCTCCGGATTTTCAAATGAACAAGCTATTGCGGACCTGATGAAGTGGTATGGAAGCAAAGAAAAGGCGATGGAAGCGATCATGCAGTCAACCGGCGATGCGGAGGAAGTCAGGCAGGAACAGGATGAAAATGCCAAAATATACAAACAGTTTATGGCTGCAAAAGAATCTGATAATGAGGATATGGAACGCTCCGCTGTAGAGCAGCTTGCGGAAAACTACAAAAAGATGTTCGCGCTTGATAATGCAAGAAACATTTTGCTTGATTTATCAAAGGAATATCTCCGGAATTCCAAATTGGCGGAGGTTACCGACAGCCGGTTTGGAGTGGGTTGTTCGGAATATGTTGCAAATGCCATTAAGCGTTATTATGGAGTTTAAATATTAAGCTTGAGGGAAGTAGGGTAAATTGTTGGGTGGTACGATATGAAGGCAGTAGAAACGGAAGGTCTGTCAAAAATCTATACCGGAGGAAACAAGGCGGTGGACAATATCAGCTTCTGCCTGGAGCAGGGTGAGGTGTTTGGGTTTCTTGGTCCTAACGGAGCGGGAAAGACCACGACCATTAAATTGCTTAATGGTATGCTTGCCCCCTCAGGTGGCAGCTGTCGGGTGTTTGACATTGATCCTGCCCAAAATCCGGAGAAGCTGCATCAAATGTCAGGGGTGATTACGGAACACGCACAAATGTATGACCATTTATCGGGAATGGATAATCTTATTTTTTATGGCACGCTTTTTGGAAGGAACAAGGCTGATTGTGAAAAGAGGGCAACGGCTCTTTTGGAGCGGCTGGATCTGGCAGACGCAAAACAGCGGAAGCTGTCTGCTTATTCTACCGGTATGCGGCAGCGTCTTTCGCTTGCCAGAGCCATGATGCACAGTCCTAAGATTCTGTTCCTGGATGAACCTACCTCCGGACTTGATCCGGAAAGTGCACAAAATGTCAATACCCTGATTCAGGAACTTGCCTCAGACGGAACCACTATTTTCTTATGTACTCATCAATTGCGCTATGCACAGGAAATCTGTACGACCTACGGGCTGATGAATCAGGGCAACTTATTTGCCACGGGAAATATTGAGAAGCTCCGTTCCATGGTTTCCGATAAAGTGAAAGTACGGGTGAAAGCAAGCTGTATTCCGGAGGATATGGAATGTGAGAAAATTGGAGAGCACACCTATGATATCAGCGTAAACTCAGAGGAGGAGATTCCGCTGCTTGTCAGAAGGATTGTAGGGGCGGGCGGTGATCTCTATCAGGTCTCTGCAGAGCAGCTGTCATTGGAAGAAATCTATTTTTCACTAATTGATAAGAATCATGCGGAAACGGAGTGTGGAAACCTATGAATACACAACAACTTGCACTTATGAAGAAAGATATTCGCAGTATTACATCCAATAAACGGGTGTTGACGGTTATGCTGATGGTGCCGCTTGCGCTTACCATTGTACTGCCGTCTGTTTTGGTATTTTGTATTACGCTGGTTCCGGAGAGCACTGCGGATTTTCAGAAATTGTTGGAAATGCTGCCGGTGTCTGCGGAGGAGCAGAATCAAGAGCAATTGTTATTAGGGCTTGTGCTGAATAAAATCATACCCGCATTTTTCCTGATGATTCCCGTTATGGCATCCTCTGTTATGTCAGCCGGTTCCTTTGTGGGAGAAAAGGAAAAGCACACGTTGGAAACCCTGCTATATTCTCCGCTCTCGCTCAAGCAGTTGTTTCAGGCCAAAATTATGGCCGGATTCACGGTTGGTATGCTGGTTTCGATTCTCTCCTTTGCCGCAATGATGCTTGTATTGGAGATAGAGCTGTTTTTTCTGACAGGTAGTGTGCTGGTGCCTGAGATGAGCTGGCTTGTTGTTCTTCTGCTGGTTGCACCTGCTATCTCTCTTGTTGCCATCGCAGTAACGGTACGGGGATCCGCAAAGGCACAAACCATGGAAGAGGCTCAGCAGTGCGCCGTATTCCTGATATTTCCCATTCTTGCACTTGTCATAAGTCAGTTTACAGGAATCCTTTTGGTAAATTCATGGATTCTTCTGGGGTTGGGTATCGTTCTGGCGGTTCTCGCCGCAGCGCTTATGAAGGGGGCAGAAGGAAAATTTACCTATGAAAGGCTTTTGAAATAAAGATTATGGGAGCTTAGCATATTACCATAAAACCCGCACTTCTTGACAGAGGTGCGGGTTTTGTGCAAAAATGGGCGTAGAGTGTTTGAATCCCGGGGAAGGCAAGGCGCAGAAAGTGAAAAATAAGATGATAACGACAAGAATAACAAATATTTCTCATGCTTTCCTGTGGATTTTTTGCTGTCTTTTTTCCATGACAGGCTGTAGTTTGGAAAAGGGAGCAGCAGGGGAGAACTATACCCGGGAGGTTTTTGCCATGGATACCTACATGACGCTGACTCTCTACGAAGGGGAAGCGGTTTCGGATGCCACGGCAGCTCTGGATGCGGCGGTGAATGAGATAGAGCGGCTTGACCGGCTTTTGTCCACCGGAAAGGACGACAGCGAGGTTGTGGCTTTGAACCGTAACGGAGGCGGTATTCTATCGGAGGACACCCGGGAGCTGTGGGAGAGCTCTCTGGAAATATACAGGGAAACGGAGGGCGCCTTTGATGTCACAATCTACCCTGTTATGCGAGCCTGGGGCTTTGCCGGAGGAGAATTCCGGGTGCCGGAGGAAGGGGAATTGCAGGAACTGACCGTACGGGTCAATTCTTCTCTGGTGCAGTGGAAGGCTTCTTCGGGAAAACTGACCCTGCCGGGGCAGACGGAGCTGGATTTCGGAGGGATCGCCAAGGGATATACAGGAAGGAAGCTGGCAGAGATTCTGAGCTCCCATGGGGTGAAAAGCGCTCTGCTGGATCTGGGAGGGAATATTCAGCTGGTGGGATGTAAGCCGGATGGCAGTAAGTTTAAGATTGCAATCAGGGACCCGGAAAACAGCGCAGATGCGGTAGGTGTGCTTGCCCTGGAAGATACAGCAGTGGTGACTTCCGGGGGGTATGAGAGGTATTTTGAGGAAGGGGGACTTACTTATCATCACATTATCGACCCTTCTACCGGATGCCCGGCAGACAGGGGGCTTAGCTCCGTGACTGTAGTGTGCAGGGATGGTACACTGGCGGACGGATATTCCACGGCGCTGTTTATCATGGGGACAGAGAAAGCCATAAGCTTCTGGAAGGAACATGAGCAGATATTTGACGCAGTGTTTGTGACAGAGGAGGGACAGATTATTGTCACCTCCGGACTTGAAAAATGTTTTACCTCAGACCGGAGCTATCGTATTGTGAGAGCAGAATAAAATGCTGTGGCAGGGAGAAGAATCTGATGAATCAGGCAGGGGAGAAGCTGTTTACGAGGAAGGATGCGGGGCTTCTGGCAGCAGTATTGCTGGTGGCGGGAGCCGCGGCCTTGTTTTTGGGGCTCCCGGGAAGAGCGCAGGGAGAGCTGGTGCGTATTACCGTGGACGGCAGGTTATACGGCGAGTATGAGCTTGCCCGGGACAGGAACATCCGGGTGGAAGAAGGAACCCATTATAATGAGGTTGTGATACGGGACAAAAAGGTGTATGTGACTGAGGCGGACTGTCCCGACAGATATTGTGTGAAGCATCATGAAATCACGAAAAGTATGGAGACCATCGTCTGTCTGCCTCACCGAATGGTGGTGGAGATTGTAAATGTCGGGGCGACGAAATGGTCTGCTGAGACTGATGGCATCTGGGAGTCCGGCAGCCATGGTAAGCCGGGTGACGCAGGAAAGCCCGGGGGTTTTGAGAATATTGACGGTTACACGGAGTAACCGGGATGGGAGAGAACCTTGCAGGGAAAAGGTATAGCGGGAAAAACTGCATATGCGGCAATGCTGATTGCACTTTCCATGCTGTTGAGTTACGTGGAGGCGTTGCTTCCCATTTCCGTGGGGCTTCCGGGAGTGAAGCCGGGACTTGCAAATCTGGTGGTTCTTACAGGACTGTATTATATGAAACCGGGGGAGGTGCTTCTGATTTCCGTCACCAGAATTCTGCTTTCTGCCTTCCTTTTTGGCGGTTTATCCGCCCTGATTTACAGTCTGGCAGGAGGGCTGCTGAGCTTTGGGGTAATGCTGTTGTTAAAGCAGATCAAGGGCTTTTCCGTGACAGGGGTCAGCATTGCGGGAGCAGTCAGTCACAATCTGGGACAGCTGGCGGTAGCTGTGGCGGTGGTGGAGAATGCAAAGGTTTTGTACTATATGCCGGGGCTGATGATTGCCGGCGTGGCAGCCGGTTCGGTGACGGGAATGCTGGCACAGACCTGCAGACGTTACCTGACTTCGGCAGCAGGAAGAAAAGACGGGGAATAAGCTTTTATAGCAGAAGGTGGAACAAAGATAGGAAGAGGTGTAAGAGAACATATGAACAAACCGGGGATTTTAAAGAACAGGTTATTTTTATATTTCACGGAATTTTTTGCGGGTATGTCGGTGATGGCGGTGGAGCTGGGAGCCAGCAGGCTTCTCGCCCCCTATTTCAGTTCGTCCCAGATTGTCTGGACGATCATTATCGGAACCATTATGATAGCCATGGCGCTTGGAAACATATATGGCGGCAGAAGTGCTGACAAGAATCCCAATCCCGACAGACTGTATGGACGTATTCTGATAGCGGCAATATGGATAGCTGCCATACCGGTACTTGGAAAATACATTATTCTTGGAATCTCTGCGGTTGTTATCTTTGCCGTCAATACGGGATTCCTGATCTGGGCAGCTTTTGCGGCCTGCATGGTTATTTTTGTGTTTCCGCTTTTCCTGCTGGGTACGGTAACGCCTTCCCTGGTGAAGTATTCCGTAGACAGTCTGGATGACAGTGGACGTACCGTGGGAAACCTGGGAGCCTTTAATACCATAGGCAGCATTATCGGAACCTTTTTGCCTACCTTTGTCACCATTCCTGCGGTGGGTACCTCTGTGACCTTTTTGATTTTCAGCGGAATTCTGTTGGCTTTGGCATTATTGTATTTTATCAGCAAAAAATCCGGTAGAAAGAGATGTGTGGCTGCTTCCGTACTGTTTGTGATCTGTTGTGTATTCGGATGGTCCGACAGCTTTGCCTTTTGGGAGAAGAATCTGGCGTATGAGGGAGAATCGGTTTATAATTATCTGCAGGTACAGGAACAAAATGACAGAGTTATTCTTTCCACCAATGTACTCTTTGGCGTTCAGTCGGTGCTGATGAAGCAGGAGAAACTGACCGGAATGTATTATGATTACGCCATGGCAGCACCTCTCATGACAGGAAAGGAGAATCCCAAAGAGTGTAAGATGCTGATTCTGGGTATGGGTACCGGAACTTATGCCACACAATGCCGCAGGTATTTTGGTGAGATGAGCATTGAGGGCGTGGAAATCGATGACAAAATAACTGCTTTGGCAACAGAGTATTTTGCACTTCCCGGCGATGTCAAGGTAACGACCTATGACGGCAGGGCATATCTGAATGCAATGGATGAAAAATATGATGTGATCATGGTGGATGCGTATCAGGATATCACAATACCTTTTCAGATGTCTTCCATCGAGTTTTTTACCTTGGTCAGGGAGCATTTGAGTGAAGATGGTGTCATGGTTGTCAATATGAATATGAGAGGAAGCGGGGAGGGAAATATCAATCAATATCTGGCAGATACCATTGCGAAAGTGTTTTCGGAGGTGTATACGGTAGATGTCAGGGGAAGTACAAACAGAGAACTGTTTGCCTCGAACCATCCGGGGATGTTTGAGGAGCTGACCGGGAAGCAGGCAAGTCTTGCACAGGAGGGTAAAAGTGAACTTGCTGATCTGATGGGCATGGTACTGGAGAATCTGAGGAAGTATGAGGCAGGAGAATATCTGCTTACGGATGACCGGGCGCCGGTAGAGCTGTTGGGGATGCAGGTGATTGACGAGTTGATTGAAGACGAGGTAACATACTACAAAGAAATCTATCAGGAAAAAGGAATTCAGGGCTTGCTGGAGAATTTTTAATCTGCTAAGGAGGAATGGGCATGTGGATTGTATTGGCTTTTGCATCGGCTTTTTTTGCGGGAGTCACTTCAATATTGGCAAAATGCGGAATCAGGAAAACAGATTCCGGTGTAGCAACGGCACTGCGAACAATCGTAGTGGTGCTCTTTTCCTGGGGGATGGTTTTTCTTGTGGGTTCTCAGAGGGAGATTTTCCGGATAGATGCCAAGACATGGTCTTTTCTGGTCTTATCGGGACTTGCCACGGGGGCTTCCTGGCTCTGTTATTTTAAGGCGCTGCAGTCAGGTGATATCAACAAGGTAGTGCCGATAGATAAGTCAGGTATGATTCTGACGGTTTTGTTGGCTTTTCTCTTTTTAAAGGAAACTGTCAGTCCGGGGAAAATAGTTGCACTTGTGCTGATCGGCCTTGGTACCTTCCTGATGATTGAGAGAAAAGAGGAAACAGAAAAGCATCAGAGGAAAAGCAGAAGCTGGATACTGTATGCATTTGGCTCTGCCGGCTTTGCAGCGTTAACCTCCATTTTGGGAAAAATGGGAATCAGCGGCGTAGAGTCCAATCTTGGGACTGCCATTCGAACCTGCGTGGTTCTCGTCATGGCATGGATTATGGTTTTTATCACAGGAAAACAACACACTGTTCCGGGAATCAGCAAGAAAGAATTGGCTTTTATCGGTTTGTCGGGACTTGCTACCGGGGCTTCCTGGCTTTGTTATTATCGGGCATTGCAGGAGGGACCCGCCAGCGTGGTGGTGCCCATTGATAAGCTGAGTATCCTTGTTACGATTGCTTTTTCCTATGCTGTGTTTCGGGAAAAACTGACAAAGAAAGCGGTTTTGGGACTTGGGATGATTGTGGCAGGAACACTTGCCATGGTCTTTTTATAAAGCTGACGAAGAAAGATTAAGGTACGGGGGATAAGAGATGAGATTACGTTTGAAGGAGCAGGATAAAGAGGAGTACAGACCTGACAGTCAGACAATGGTTCTGCTGTTGCTGATGACATTTGTTCTGGGAGGAATCATAGGTTTTGTGTGCCTGCGCTCTGTCCTGTGTTTTGGTGTGGCAGCACTGGCATTTCAGTATCTTCTGTATCCTCTGCTGTCAGACTTTGCAGAGAAGTGTGACAGCAGGAAGCTGCGTTATATCGCAAGGATTCCCTTTGCCATATTTGTGGCGGATATTGTAGTCAGTCTGATTGTGCGTTCGGTGAACAGCATCAGGTGAAAATGAATAATTGATGCATAAAATTAATAAATATGCAAATATATGAATAAAATTTGCATAAAAATAAAATTGGCTATGGACATTTATTCAAAAAGTGGTATAGTGAAATAAAAAACGCTTGTGAAGTGTAGAAATGAGGAGTGAGATGATAAAAGTCGGGATTATCGGTGCGACCGGATATGCCGGAGGAGAGCTTGTGAGACTTCTGATGAATCACAGAGATGCTAAGATTATGTGGTACGGCTCCAGAAGCTATATTGATAAAAAGTACAGTGAAGTATATCAGAATATGTTCCAAATTGTGGAGGATATCTGCAAGGATGATAATCTGGAGGAGCTGGCAGAGCAGGTAGATGTGATCTTTACGGCGACCCCTCAGGGATATCTTGCAGGGCTTCTGAATGAGCAGATTCTTTCCAAAGTAAAGATTGTTGATTTGTCCGCGGATTACCGTATCAAGGACGTGGCTGTCTATGAGAAGTGGTATGGAATCGAACATAAATCACCTCAGTTTATTGAGGAAGCGGTGTATGGACTTTGTGAGATCAACAGGGATAAGATATCGGAGAAGACAAGACTGATCGCCAATCCCGGTTGTTATACCACCTGCTCCATCCTGACAGCTTATCCCATGGTAAAGGAAGGCTTAATTGATGTGGACACCCTGATTGTGGATGCAAAATCCGGTACCTCAGGTGCAGGCAGGGGTGCTAAGGTTGCAAATCTGTTCTGTGAGGTTAACGAAAACATGAAGGCTTACGGAGTGGCAAGTCATCGTCATACACCTGAGATAGAGGAGCAGCTGGGCTATGCGGGCAATTGCGGGGTGACCATCAATTTCACTCCCCATCTGGTACCCATGAACCGTGGTATTCTTGTCACGGAATATGCGAAGCTAAAGCCCAAGGCAGACGGCTCCCTGCCTACATACGAAGAGATTAAGGCAGTGTATGATAACTATTATGCAAAGGAAAGATTTGTCCGTGTGCTGGAGAAGGGCGTATGTCCCGAGACAAAGTGGGTGGAGGGCAGCAACTACGTGGATATCAACTTTGTCATCGACGAGAGAACCGGAAGAATTATCATGATGGGTGCACTGGACAATCTGGTGAAGGGTGCTGCCGGTCAGGCAGTGCAGAACATGAATCTTCTCTTTGGACTTCCCGAGAGCGAAGGGCTGGAGCTGGTGCCCTGCTTCCCGTAAATCCGCCAACCAAACGTCACGATGCTCTAACGTGACGTTTCTCGGAGCGAAGAAGAGAGATATTAATCTACAGACAAGGAATAATAACATGGATAAAAAATATACCATCAGAACCATGACAACAGAGGATTATCAGGGACTTCATGACCTGTGGATGACCATTCACGGTTTCGGCATCCGCAGTATCGACGATTCCGAGGAGGGAGTGGGACGGTTCCTTAAGAGAAATCCGGATACCAGTGTTGTGGCTGAGGCAGAAGACGGATCCATTGTGGGAGGGATTCTCTGTGGGCACGACGGCAGAAGAGGATGTCTGTACCATGTATGTGTGAGAGAGGATTACAGACGTCTTGGCATCGGTAAGGCAATGGTTGTGTTCTGTATGAATGCGCTTAAGGAGGAAAAAATCAATAAGGTCAGCCTGATTGCATTCACGGCAAACGATGTGGGCAATGCCTTTTGGAACTGCATCGGATGGACCAGGAGAGAAGATCTCAATTACTATGACTTTACATTAAACGAAGCGAATATTACAGCGTTCAACAGCTAGAAGTGATCTTAAAGTGTTAAGCAGTTAAAAATAGTCAGGAGGATAAAAAGATGAAGGTGATTGAAGGCGGTGTTACCGCAGCGAAAGGCTACGAGGCAGCCGGTGTGGAAGCCGGTATAAAATATCAGAACCGCAAGGATATGGCACTTGTTTACAGTATCGCACCCTGTAAGGTGGCAGGAACTTTTACCACAAATGTGGTTAAGGCGGCACCTGTGCTTTGGGATAAGAACATTGTGGATACAGCTCCCTTTGTTCAGGCGGTTGTAGTGAATTCCGGGATTGCCAATGCCTGTACCGGAAAGCAGGGAATGGATGCCTGCCGTGCAGAAGCGGAATGCGCTGGGAACCTGCTTGGAATTCCGGCGGAGGCCGTATTGATAGGTTCTACCGGAGTCATCGGAATGCAGATGCCGGTGGAACGGCTGACTGCAGGTATCGAGAAGCTGGTAGCGGCAAAACGTCCCGGCGCGGAGGCCGGACTTGAGGCAGCCAAGGCGATTATGACCACAGATACCGTTCACAAGCAGGTTGCGGTGGAATTCACTGTTGGCGGCAAGAAGGTCATCATCGGTGCTATGTGTAAGGGCTCCGGAATGATTCATCCCAATATGTGTACCATGCTTGCATATGTGACTACAGATGCTAAGATATCCAAGGAAATGCTGCAGAAGGCGGTAAGCCGTACCGTGGTGGATTCCTTCAATATGATCAGTGTGGACGGAGATACCTCCACCAACGATACAATGCTGGTGCTGGCAAACGGTCTGGCAGAGAACGAAGAGATTGCTGTCGAAAATGAAGATTATCTTGCATTTTGTGAGGCTTTAGACTATGTGACAAAGTATCTTGCTAAGAAGATGGCTGGTGACGGAGAAGGCGCAACCGCACTGTTTGAGACAAAGGTTCTCCATGCGGACACCAAAGAAAATGCAAGAATCCTTGCAAAATCTGTCATTTGCTCTTCTCTGAGTAAAGCTGCTATTTTCGGACATGATTGTAATTTCGGGCGTTTCCTGTGTGCCCTGGGTTACTCCGGCGTACAGTTTGATCCCGACAAGGTAGAACTGTTCTTTGAAGGCGGAAATAAGAGAATCCAGGTGTTCGGAAACGGAGCCCCCTGTAAATACAGCGAAGAGGAAGCAACAGAGCTTTTGTCTTCACCGGAAGTAACCGTATATGCGGATATGCACATGGGAGAAGAGGAAGCTACCGCCTGGGGCTGTGATTTAAGCTATGACTATGTAAAGATTAATGCAGACTATAGAAGTTGATCGGATATGGGATATATAAATTTTAAGTGAATCAGGAGAATAAGGGAATGGAAAAGGATATGGAACAGGTTCTTCAGAAGGCAGAGGTTCTCATTGAGGCTCTTCCTTATATTCAACGCTTCAATCGTAAAATCATTGTGGTGAAATATGGCGGAAGCGCCATGAGCAATGAAGAACTGCAGAAAAATGTCATCAAGGATGTCACTCTTTTAAAGCTGGTTGGCTTTAAGCCCATCATCGTTCATGGCGGCGGCAAGGAAATCAGCCGGTGGGTTGGCAAGGTTGGAAAGGAAGCAAAGTTTGTTAACGGTCTTCGGGTGACTGATGCGGAGACCATGGAAATCGCCGAGATGGTTCTGAATAAAGTGAACAAAGGTCTTGTAACCATGGTTCAGGAGCTGGGGGTCAAGGCAGTCGGTATCAGCGGCAAGGACGGAGGACTTCTTCAGGTTGAGAAAAAGTATTCTAACGGTGAGGATATCGGTTTTGTTGGGGAAATCACAAGCGTAAATCCCAAGGTGCTGTATGACCTTTTGGAAAAGGATTTTCTGCCCATTGTGGCGCCCATCGGTCTGGATGAGAATTTTAACACCTACAATATCAATGCAGATGATGCGGCCTGTGCCATCGCAAAGGCGGTAAATGCAGAAAAACTGGCCTTCCTGACAGACATTGAGGGACTGTATAAGGATATCAATGACAAATCCAGCTTTATTCCCAGACTGACTGCAGATGAAGCAGATGAGCTGATCAATGGCGGATATATCGGAGGAGGCATGCTGCCCAAGCTGTCCAACTGTACCTCAGCCATCAAGAACGGCGTAAACAGAGTACATATCCTGGATGGTCGTATTCCCCACTGTCTGCTGCTGGAGATATTTACCAGAAACGGAATCGGTACCGCCATTGTGAAAGACGCGGAAGAATCCGAGGGCTGAGGAAGAGAATAGTAGCTTTGTGTTCGTTGGAAAGGAAACAATTAGCAGATGAATATGCAGGAATATATTGCAGAGGCTGAGAGTGCCCTGCTTCATACCTATAATCGTTATCAGATTGTGCTGGACCGTGGAGACGGTGTGTATCTCTATGACATGGAGGGCAGGAAATACCTGGATTTTGTGGCAGGTATTGCAGTGTTCGCCCTGGGGTATCATAACAAAGAATATAATGATGCCCTAAAGAATCAGATAGATAAGCTGATTCATACGTCTAATTATTATTACAATGTGCCTGCCATTGAGGCGGCAAAGAAGATGAAGAAGGCTTCCGGCATGGACAGGGTGTTTTTTACCAATTCCGGAGCAGAGGCCATTGAAGGTGCCATCAAAACTGCACGTAAATATGCCTATCTGAAGGATGGCTCAACAGACCATGAAATCATTGCGCTGAATCATTCTTTTCATGGCAGGACCATGGGCGCCCTGGCAGTCACCGGCAATCCCAAGTATCGTGAGGCGTTTGAACCTCTGATCGGGAATATCAGGTTTGCAGAGATGAATGATATTGAGAGTATCAGGTCTCAGGTGACGGATAAAACCTGTGCCATTCTGATGGAAACGGTACAGGGGGAAGGAGGACTGATTCCGGCAACGGAGGAATTCCTGAAGAAGGTCAGAAGCCTCTGTGACGAGAAGGGGATTCTGCTGATCCTGGATGAAATACAGTGCGGTATGGGACGTACCGGCTATATGTATGCATGGCAGAAATATGGCGTGAAGCCCGACATTATGACCAGTGCCAAAGCCCTGGGGTGTGGTGTTCCGGTTGGAGCTTTCCTGATGACTGAGGAGGTTGGCAGGAATTCCCTGGTGGCGGGGGACCACGGAACTACCTACGGCGGCAATCCTCTTGCTTGTGCAGCGGTGGAGAAAGTACTTGATTTATTTGAGAGGAACCATATAATAGAGAATGTAAGAGAGGTGGCTCCTTATCTGGAAGCCCGCCTGGAAGAGTTGAAAGAAAAACACAGCTGTATCATAGAGCGCAGGGGAACCGGACTGATGCAGGGTCTGAAGCTGGATCGCCCTGTGAATGAGATAATCAACAAGGCATTGGAGAAGGGGCTTATCCTGATCAATGCCGGAGCGGATATCATTCGCTTTGTGCCTCCTCTTGTGATTCAGAAGGAGCATGTGGACGAGATGATTGCAATTCTGGACAGCTGTATTGAGAAGTAAAGGTGTAAAATATGCGTTTAAAAAACAGACTTCTGGCCGTGGCGATCGTACTGGCCATGACAGCAGCCGTCATATATGGAAGTACCAGAGAAATGAGACAGGAAATTGAGGAAGCTGTACAGCTCACCTGGACGAACTGGGAGGACACTCTGTATTTCTGGTATACAGACGATACCATGACTAACTATGTGAACAGTGCGGCAGTATCGTTCGGAGAGAGAGAAGGGGTTCACGTCATTCCGGTGTTGGTTTCCGGAAGTGAGTACCTGGAAACCCTGAATCGCGCTTCTCTGGATAACGAGCAGCTGCCGGATGCTTACATCATCAGCCATGATAATCTGGAAAAGGCTTATCTGGCGGGTCTGGCTGAGGAAATAAGGGATGTTGAAGAAGTGTGTAATTCTTCTCATTTTCCTGCTGCAGCATTGAATTCAATTGAGTATCAGGGGAAAAAAGTAGCATATCCTCTATCCTTTCAGACCAGCGTACTGGTATATAATGAGACATATCTCAAAGAATGGGCAAGGCAGGCCGCCAGGAAAGAATTGCTGGGAATCAGCAAAGATGGGGAGGCTGCGGAAGATATCCCGGAAGACGCTGTAGTTGATGAGGCAGAGCTGACCGCAAAGGCGGAAGAGATATTCCAAAGAGCGGTTCCCGATACTCTGTCGGATATTCTTTTGATCGCAGATGACTTCGACGCTCCTGAAGGAGTAGAAGGTATTATGAAATGGGATGTTTCGGATATCTTTTATAATTATTGGATTGTCGGACGATATATTGATGTCGGCGGAGAAGCAGGAGACAGGGTTGACAAGATTTCCGTATATAATAATCAGACAGTGGAGTGTCTCAAAGCGTATCAGGCATTGAATCAGTTCTTTTCCATTGAAGCCGATAGTATCGATTATGAATCGGTGGTACAGGATTTTCTGGACGGGAAGACAGTATTTACAATAGCAACCAGCGATATTGTGGCCAGAGTCGAGAAGGCAAGAGAAGAAGGAACCTTTACTTATGACTATGGTATCGCGATGATGCCGGCGGTAAGCGATACTTTGGAAAGCCGGTCCATGTCAGTCACCAATACGGTAGCAATCAACGGTTATTCAAAGAATAAGGAGTTGGCAAATAAATTTGCTGCTTATCTGGTAAACGAATGCGCCGGGAGTTTCTACGAAAAGACAGGTAAGGTGTCTGCAAATCTCGCTTCCGAGAGTGACAATGGTGCACTTCAGATTTTTAAACAGGAATATGCCGAAAGCATTCCCTTGCCGAAGATGATGGCAACCGGTAATTACTGGCTTCTTCTGGAGAGGCTCTTTTCAAAGGTTTGGAACGGAGAAGACATAACTGTCTGTGTACAGGAGCTGGATAGCCTGATATCTGCACAGACTAAAGTTCCGTAAAGTTTTTTTGCATAAATAAACCAATCAAAGGATATCCTATTGTGACGAAAGGAGAGTATCCAATGATTGGTTTTTTAATTGCATTGCTTTCCGGTGCACTTATGAGTGTACAGGGAGTATTTAATACGCAGGTTACCAAGGCGTCTTCTGTCTGGGCGGCAAGTGCTTTTGTGCAGTTGACTGCGTTGGGCGTCTGCTTTGGAGCATGGCTTCTTACAGACAGAAGTAATCTGATGCAGATATTTGAGGTACAGCCTAAGTATATGTTGCTTGGGGGAGCAATCGGAGCATTTATCACTTATACGGTCATCAAGAGTATGGAGACGCTGGGACCGGCGAAGGCAGTCATGCTGATTGTAGTGGCGCAGCTTCTGGTGGCTTATGTGATTGAGCTTCTGGGATGGTTTGGAGTGGAGAAACAGCCTCTGGAGTGGAGAAAGGTAGTGGGAATGGTTTTGACAATCATTGGAATCATTATTTTTAAGTGGAAATAGCTTGTCAAAATGTTACAATTCTATTACAATGAGGGAGTCAGCATAGAGAGGCAATCCCTGAAAGTGAGGGACTATGATGATTATGCAAAGAGAATATGCTGTTTTTGTACTCCTGTTAACCCTGACCATGTCCGGGTGTGGTGCTTCCGGGGAGACCATGATTCCGATTGGGTATGCACAGGGAGAAGAACAGTCACAAAGTGGGCAGGCAATGATAGACACCGGTTCCATGGAATCAGGTTCCGGGTATGACAAAGTCGACGGAAGGAAAGAGAACCTGTCCGAGAGCGTGTATGTATATGTCTGTGGTTGCGTGCAGACTCCCGGCGTCTATGTATTGGAAGAGGGAAGTCGTGCAGGTGAGGCACTGGAGGCTGCCGGAGGATATACGGAAGAGGCTGACAGAGAATATGTGAATCTGGCAGCGAAGGTAGCGGATGGGCAGAAATTATATTTTCCGGCTCAGGGGGAAGTGCTGCCGGCTGCGGAGGCGGAAGAAAGTGATGGCCGGGTCAATATTAATACAGCTTCTGTAGAGGAATTATGTAGTTTACCGGGGATTGGAGAATCCAGGGCATTGGATATTATTCATTATCGGGAGAATGCCGGCGGTTTTCAGACCTGTGAAGATATCATGAAGGTTTCCGGTATCAAGACCAGTGTTTACAATAAGATAAAGGACAGGATCAAAGTGGATTAAGCATCTGAAAGGATATAGGTACTATGGCAGGAAAGAGAGCGTTAATCGTTGATGATGAAAAACTGATTGTAAAAGGCATTCGTTTCAGTCTGGAACAGGACGAAATGCAGGTAGACTGTGCATATGACGGAGAAGAAGCGCTTGAACTTGCCAGAACCAATCACTATGACATTATTTTGCTGGATGTGATGCTGCCCAGGCTTACCGGATATGAAGTATGTCAGCAAATCAGAGAATTTTCCAATGTTCCGATCATCATGCTGACTGCCAAGGGTGAAGATATGGACAAGATTCTGGGATTGGAATACGGTGCGGATGATTACATCACAAAGCCTTTTAATATTCTGGAGGTAAAGGCACGTATCAAGGCAATCATGAGAAGAACAGAGCCTCGACACACACAGGGAGAAACGCAGGTTACTTCCCGGGTAGTGGAGATTGGCGACATGAAACTGGACTGTGAGGGAAGAAGAGTATACATAAAGGGAAAAGAAATCGGACTGACCGCAAAGGAGTTTGAGGTATTGGAGCTCCTTATGAGAAATCCTGACAGGGTATACAGCCGCGAGAGCCTTCTTCAACTTGTCTGGGGAACTGATTACCCGGGAGATGCCAGGACTGTGGATGTTCACATCAGAAGACTGCGTGAGAAGATTGAGGAGAATCCCAGTGACCCAAGGTATGTACACACCAAGTGGGGCGTGGGTTACTATTTTTTGAACAAGTAAAGAAACAAGCTAAAGGAATATCTATATGTGGACAAAGCTTTGGGGAGGATTGAAATCTCTTTTTTCCATGCGTAGCCTTCAGGCGCGCATCTTTATTATCATACTTGTCGTAGGCATAATCCCCGGTGTCCTTATGCGCTACGGTATCTTGAGCAACTATGAGAAAAAAGTTGTGGAACAACGCGTGGCAACAGTTCAGACACAGCTTACAATCATAGGAAATCATCTGTTAAGTAACAACTATTTCCAAACAAATAAACAAGAGGAAGTCAGTTATGGCACCGCACCTGAGGTAATCAGGGCAGAGCTGGAAATGATATCGAATCTTTACGAAGGCCGTGTTATGGTGATCAATTCAGGGCTCAAGGTTATAACGGATACCTATGACCTCAGTAAGGGAAAGACTATTATTTCAGAAGAGGTGATTAAATGCTTTCGGGGAGAAAGCAGTTATCACTATGACAAAAGACATGGCTACATTGAGATGACCACACCTATCACCAATCATAACAATCAGGACAATTCTGATACGATTGTAGGTGTGATGCTTACCAGTATTTCAAATGATGCTATTCTGGGGATTATTGACGTGTTGAACCGAAAAGCAATCATCCTGGAATGTCTTATGATCATAGGAATTGTGGCAATGGCGTTGGTTTTGTCAACTTTATTGACCAGACCTTTCAACAGAATAACCGACGCTATCAATGAGGTAAAAGCAGGCTATAGTGACGATTTGATTTCGGTACCGGATTATGTGGAAACCGTACATATTGTAGATGCCTTCAATCAGCTTCTGGGTCGTATGAGAGCATTGGATCAATCGCGTCAGGAATTTGTGGCCAATGTGTCTCATGAACTGAAGACTCCCATGACATCGATCAAAGTATTGGCTGATTCCCTTTTGATGCAGGAAAATGCACCTGTGGAGCTTTATCGGGAATTCATGGATGATATAGTCTCGGAAATAGACAGAGAAAACAGAATCATAACAGATTTACTTGCCTTGGTAAAGATGGATAAATCCGCCCAGGAATTGAATGTGGTTGCACTTAACATCAATGATCTGACCGAATTGATTCTCAAAAGATTGCGACCTATTGCCCGAAAAAGAGATGTGGAACTGGTATTTGAGAGCATGCGCCAGGTGACGGCTGAGGTGGATGAAGTTAAGCTTACCCTGATTATGACCAATCTTGTGGAAAACGCGATTAAATATAACAAAGAGCATGGTTGGGTTAAGGTGGAGCTGGACGCAGATCACCAGTTTTTTACCTTTCAGGTCAGTGATTCGGGAATCGGAATCCCGGAAGATTCTCTGGTACATATTTATGAAAGATTTTACCGGGTAGATAAATCTCATTCCAAGGATATCGGGGGTACCGGATTGGGACTGGCTATCACACGTAACGCCGTTTTGATGCACAGAGGGGTGATTACCGTGAATAGTGTCGAGGGGGAAGGCTCCTGCTTTACAGTGAAAATACCGTTGAACTATGTGGCGGTCAATCCCGGTCAGACGGTATAAAATAAGAGGTTGAAAATGCGTAAAATAATTGTTTATGTATTGATCGGATTTCTACTTGCGGGAATGTTTGCCGGTTGCGGAAAGAAACCGGATGAGGCCGGTTATCAGGTACAGGTATATTATCTGAGCAGGGAAGAGACGAAGGTAGAGATGCATACCCGAAGTCTTCGGGGAAGCACTGTCGAGGAACGGTTACAGGAGTTAATCCGATGTCTCAGTGAGAATCCTGAAAAATTGGAGTATAAAGCACCTCTTTCCATGGGGTTTCAGGTGCTGGATGTGACATTGGAAGATGGGAAGGTCTTACTCTGTGTAGACGCAGACTATAAACATATGTCTGTTACAACAGAGGTTCTCGTACGTGCGGCGTTAACCAGGACATTGACCCAGTTAGAGGAAGTTCACTATGTTGGAATCAATGTGGATGGGGACCCGCTGTATGACTGTCTGGGGAATACGGTTGGATGGATGAGTGCAGATCAGTTCATTGATAATGACGGCAGCGAGATCAATACTTACGAACTGGCGAAAATAAAGCTTTATTTTGCAGATGAGTCGGGTACAAAATTAATTGCCGCTTATAGGGAGAAATATTATGCCACCAGTACGCCCTTGGAGAGATTTGTGGTGGAGGAGCTGCTGGCCGGTCCGAGTGGACAGGTGCCGGGACTTTATCCAACTGTCAATCCGGCTACAAAAATAATTAGTATAATGACCAAGGACGGTATATGCTATGTAAATCTGGACGCAGGATTCCTCACAGGCACGAACAATGTAACGATGGATTGCACGATCTACTCTATCGTGAATTCCCTGGTAGAATTGAACAATATCAACAAAGTTCAGATTTTGATCAATGGTGAAGTTCCGTCTGTATTTACAACGTCAACTTTCGAGAGAAATCTGGACATCGTTATTACTTTGGAGAAATAGACTATGAAGAGACCGCTGTTTGCGGTGACAATACTGTTGGTTGCTGTGGCATGGATCAATCTGATGCTGGGGGGCTTTGATCCCCCGGCGGATTCGGTCTGTTATCCGTTTGGGGTGTCGGAAGAAAACGTACCTTCAGGGACAAAACAGACAATCTGTTTCAGCGGACAAATTTGTCATAAAGAGGAAACAAAAATCTGGCTGGATTCAGTCACAATTCTAAATTCTGATCATCTGAATCATGATTTCAACGAAAAAATATCAAATCAGTTAGGTTCCAATCAAGAGAATCCCAATCACATGAATATTCAAATGCTCTCAAAATATCAGGGTAAGATCATCTGCGAATTTGAAGAGGCGCCTGAGGAACTTCCTATGGGGTGTCAGATTGTAGTCACAGGAGCTTACTATGAATATGAGAGCGCATCCAATCCCGGAGAATTTGATGCCTTTGTCTACTATCGCTCGATCGGGGTCTATGGGCGGATGAAAAACACAAAGCTTTTATGGCATGACAACGGCAGATGGCCGGTGCGGGAGGCTGCTTTCCGGTTGAGGAAGGTTCTCGCGAAGCGTATAAGGTCGTATCTTCCGGAGGAGACAGCGCAGGTAATGTGCGCTCTGCTGCTTGGAGAGAAGACGGGTATGGATAAGGAATTGAAAAATCTTTATAAGAGGAACGGTATCCTACATATTCTGTCGATCTCTTCCCTGCATATCACGATTCTCGGAATGACACTGTATCAGTTGTTGAGACGACTGGGTGTCCCTATCATCCCGGCAGCCCTGGCAGGAGGGCTGGTATTGCTGTTTTATGGCTGTATGACCGGATTTGGAGTATCTGTGTGTCGTTCCATCGGTATGTATTTGCTTCGGATGTTGGCTGAGATTCTCGGGAGGACCTATGATATGCTGACGGCACTGGGGATTCTGGCACTGGCAATGGTATTGTATCATCCATATTACCTTCAGAATTCCGGATTCCTGCTTTCTTTTACGGCGGTGGCCGGGATAGGATTGATCTATCCGCTGCTGGAAAAAAGGGAGAAGATAGTTCCCCGGTATTTTGGAGAGTCCGGATTTCGAATCCGGCTCAGAAGGGCTCTGTTGGGATTCAGAAACTCTATTGCCGCAAATCTGGCTATTTCCCTGATGACTTTACCTATTCAGCTGTGGTTTTACTATGAGGTTCCAACCTGTTCCTTAATCATCAATTTACTGGTGCTCCCCTTTATGAAGCCATTGCTTATTACCGGATTTGTAAGTCTTTTGCCGGGATTTGGAGGAATTGCCATTCTTGACAGGGCAATATTACAGGGATATGAAATTCTGTGTGAATTCTTTGATAAGCTGTCTTTTCGGACATGGAATCCGGGGAGACCTGAAATCTGGCAGATGGTGTTGTATTATCTTTTGCTGTCAGGGGCAGTAGTGATCTTGAAAAGAAAAGCTTTGGGGTTCAAACAAATGCCGGGAAAGGCCGGCATCAGGCAAAACCGGATAAAGTATTTGGTTGGTCTGGGCAGCATTGGGATTTTGCTGTTGGTAATCGGAATTCGGATACCCCGGAGCAACGGAATTGTTTTTCTGGATGTGGGTCAGGGGGATTGTGCTCTCATTCGGACGGTCTCGGGTGAGAATTACCTGATTGATTGTGGAAGCAGCAGCCGGCAGGGGGTAGGCGAGTATTTGCTTTTGCCATGTCTGAAATTCTACGGTATTCGACGGTTAGACGCTGTGTTCCTCTCACATCCGGACAAGGATCATATGAAAGGAATCGAAGAACTATATGATCTGGCGGGAAAGAATCAGATTGAAATCAGTCAATTGGTTCTTCCCGCAATAGCTGTTGATTGCCGCAGAAAAGAATTTGAGAAAGTATTGGGACAGGCAGGCACGGGGGAAGGGCAGCCCGAATCAAATGTTAGGTGGTTAAAAGCAGGGGACAAATGGAAGTGCAAGGCAGGATATTTTGAATGCCTGCATCCGGAGGAAGGCTACAGTGCGGATAATTCCAATGCGTATTCCTTGTGTATCTATGGTGAGCTGGGAGGAGTGAGCTTTTTATTTACCGGGGATGTGGAAGGAGAGGGGGAACAGAAACTGATTGATAACCTACAGAGTCGGAGTATCACCGATGTGACAATACTCAAGTGTGCTCATCATGGCAGCAGAAGTTCAACTTCCGGGGAATTATTACAGCAAATAAGACCGGTCATCACGGTGATATCCTGCGGGCGAAATAACCGCTACGGACATCCCCATGAGGAGACTTTGATGAGACTTGAGGAGACAGGAGCGAAAGTGCTGCGTACAGACGAAGCCGGGGCCATCCGGGTGCTATTTGGTGATGGTGAAGTGTCTGTATTGAAGTATGGGCGGCGAACGCATTGAAAAGGTTCCGGGTAAAGTGGGTGCCGGGGTCAGGAAGCGGAAAGAGTAGGAAAAAGCCCCGCGTGGAGAAAGTTTAGGGCGATTAGAAAATAGTTGGGAAGAAATAAAGAGCAGCTTCTTAAGGAACTTGATAAAATATGCAGTTTGGAAAAGAAATTTCCGAAAGGGGAGCTGAGGTGTGCTAAGAACGAAAGCCGATATAAATGGTTTGTTAAAAATCAGGAAGAAACGATCTACCTTTCAAAGAAAGAAAAGGACTTGGCAGAAAAACTGGCAGTAAAAAAATATTATTCATACAAAAAACAAGAATTGGAAACTGCGCTTTCCGCATGCTGTGCATTTCTGCAAAAATTGCAATCGGTAGAAGGAAAAACGGAGCAACTTTTGTATCATCCCGAATACCGGCGATTGCTTGAAAAATATTTTGTTCCAATGAATGAAAAATTGAAGGAGTGGCAGAACACCCCGTACGAACGGTGTAACAAGCATGAGGAAGCCTTGAATATTAAAGAGACACAGGGAAAGATGCTAAGATCTAAGTCGGAGGCAATCATTGATATGCTGCTTTACAATTGATAACTACCTATGAGACGAAAAATAATCCATTAAGTATAGAACCGGTTGAATGGATCATTCAAGAGTACTTTGGATGTGTATCATTGTAGATGATGCAATGATTGAATTGTTCAAAGGGTTCATTCGCACCTTGGGAATAATAAAACCACTTGCTAAAAGAACGGTTAGATGCTAATCTTTTCATATGCAGTGGTAATGTCGATCCTGTTTGATTGTTGGTTGTGGTGACTTAACAATACTACTATTAGGACTTGGTTCCACAGTTTTTTAATTTAAGAAAAGAAAAAGCTGCGCCACAGCCTTGGCAGGCCATCGCGCAGCGATTTTGTTCAAGCGGAATTTTGGAATTGAAATCGGAGTATCAAAAGATGAATGAAATTGCTCTCAGAATATTTAGTCTACATACAAAAATTGCAAGATTAAAAAAACATCAAATAAATTCAAAATAATAGCTGGGGCCTGTTTGTTTTTCTCTTTCTGCTATTGTCATGGTACAAAGAGTATAGAGAATATAGACAAAGGTCAGGCTTTACTAACTTGAATTTGTCTAACTGATTTATTTTTGTTTTATGGATGAAGGGAGCAAGAAATGATAAAAGAGATTTATTCGTTTGACTTATATGAAGAATATATAAAGGGTTTTTCTGGCGATTCTGTTTTTGCCGACCCTCATTTTGAATTTGATAATGCTAATTTTGTTGCGCCCCTCTCAGCCTGACTTACAACTAACCTAGTTGCCTGTCACAGAACT
>CALZBR010000022.1 GCA_945621435.1 uncultured Lachnospiraceae bacterium | reverse complement strand
TTTCCACCTGAGAGTGTCATTAAGCCGCTTTATCTGACAAAAATATCTAATTTTTTCCTTTTTCAGGCTGCGCCTTGTGACAGGTCTGCAATACCGTACTGCAGCCCTGGCAGGTATTGTAACACAGTTTTTTTGGGGCTTTATGGAGATTATGGTATTTCACGCCTTTTATGAGGCAGATCCTTCGGCATATCCCATGACCCTGCAGGCAACTTCATCCTATGTCTGGCTTCAACAGGCATTGCTGGCATTTTTCGGTGCCTGGATGTTTGAAGGTGAAATCTTTGAACTCATCAAGAATGGCAATCTGGCTTATGAACTGTGCCGACCGGTGCATGTTTATGATATGTGGTTTGCCAGGAGTGTTGCGTTCCGGTTATCCAAAGCCTTCCTTCGCTGTGTTCCTATCTTGGTGGTGGCTGCACTTTTACCGGAGGGCTATGGACTCGGATTGCCCGCTTCCCCCACCGCATTTCTCCGGTTTCTGCTCTCTTTGGTATTGGGGCTTCTGGTCATGGTATCCCTGAATATGATGGTATATGTTACTTCCTTATTTACCATATCCGGAGACGGGCTTCGCATCCTGTTTTGCTCCATCGTTGAAGTCTTGTCGGGACAGATTATTCCATTGCCCTTTTTCCCGGAGCATGTGCAGCGAATCCTGGAATGGAATCCATTTGCCTCCACGGGAAATGTTCCTTTTCGGATTTACAGCGGAAATCTGTCCGAGAGGCTTTGACACCTTTCCATCCATGATCCGACAGGGAACCTTTGACAGAGTACTGCTCAGACCCAGAAGCGAAGTATTACAGGTACTGGAGTCGGGCTGTTTACGGGCCTGTTTATGATCTATGCGGCATTGAGCTTTTTCACATTAGAGGGACTCGAATTTATGAACCTCCTTACGGATGGAGCCCGGGAATACGGTAAGTATCCCTTTGGCGTCTACGGAAAAAGAATGCTTCAAATCACAACCTTCGTGATTCCCTATGCGCTGGTACAGTATTATCCGCTTCTGTATCTGCTGGACAGAACAGGAAATCCAATTTATATTTTCCTGCCGCTTGCGGCACTGTGGTTTTTGATTCCTTCTTATGCGTTATGGCGTTTCGGAGTGCGGAAATATCAGTCAAGCGGGTCATGAGGGGACAAGTTGCCTTGAATGTGGTTCCGTCCCATAATGGAATCTGTTTTATACCAGCTTATAAACAGAAGCACCATGTTTTGGCAGCTTTGTCTTTATGATACCATTAAGCCTGCTTTGCTTACCGCTCCACAGCTCCTTTGCACAAGTATAGTTCTCCAGATTATACTGTTCCAACTGTAGTTCGACCATCCTTGCCTTTTCAGAGATGTTAAACACTGCTACATAGACTCCCTGTCCGTCGCGCCGTGGTGCCAGCCATGCAATTTCATCCTCTGTACGGTATAGCTGGTGGGCGCAATGGGTCGTTTTTTCGATCTCCAAAATATCTGCATTCGTCAATAAGCGCAGAGAAAAATCATCATTCTTTGGAAGGTCTCCTCCGGCAATCAGGGGGGCTCTCATCATGCACCACAGGCTCATCATCGACATCTGCTCATCCTTGGAAAAACGTGTCCAGTCCGTTGTATCCGTGCATTGTCTGAGTGCTCCCACAGGAAGCATATCTGCATCCGGCCAATGACCGGGTCCGGCATGAGTACACCATTTTTCAGCTCGTTCAAACATTGCCAGAAGCAGCTTCCAGTCATCCCAGAAATCATCCGTTATTCTCCACATGTTTGCATATTTTTTCAAATGCTCAGCCTTATCAAGAGGCGCCGGTCCCGGAGACAGGGACAGAACCATCTCCCTTCCACACTTTCTAAGAGACTGACTGATAATCTCTATCTCTCTCTCACAGTGAGGATATTCCCTTGCAATATCGTCCACCTTTACAAAGTCCACACCCCATTGTGCATATAACGAAAAAATGCTCTCATAATATGCTCTGGCGCCTTCCTCCATCTGTAAACATTTCAGGCCATACATATCCGGATTCCAGCAACAGATAGAATTGGGGTCTGCGATCTCATCGGCAGTATATTCCGTACCATAAACCGGCAGCCTTAAATGTGCCGCCATTCTGGGCATTCCCCTCATAATATGAATACCGAACTTTAATCCAAGGCTATGTACATACTCTGCCAGCGGTGCAAAACCTTTTCCTCCGGCAGCAGAGGGAAATCTGTTTTCGGCAGGCAGCAGTCTCCCGTATTCATCCATTCTCACTTCCGAAAAGGGTTCATACGCATGAGAACCGGCTGTCGGCTGATACCACTGGATATCAACCACAACATACTCCCACCCGTATTCCTTCATATACTTTGCCATATATTCGGCATTTTCTCTAACCTGCTGTTCCTTCACAGCTGCCCCGTAGCAATCCCAGCTGTTCCATCCCATTGGCGGATTCTTCGCAACCATATTTTTCCTCCTCTACTGAATTTTTGTGTTACTGTCGATGGAGTCCCTGAATACAACGAATCTCTGATACAAGAACTCAGTTACGAAGTTGATTATCATATTCATAATAGTAACCAGATATTCATTAACTGAGCAGTCGATAGTGAGATATTTTTCAAGCAATGTACTAAGTGGTGTAAATACCAAATAATATAGGGCAACCAAAAGCATTGCTTTTGGTACATTAGCGGAACTCTTAAAAGTAAATTTTCTGTTCAGGGTAAAATTCCAAAGGACACTGCAAACAAGTGCTATGAGATAACAAACCCAATAATCCAGATGTACCAATTCGTTAAGGATAGTAAAGACCCCAATCTGGATAATCCCTGCAGATACAGAAAACAGGACATATTTGACAGTTCGTATGAATTCTTTTTGCATTAGTTTCGTACTCGTTTCTTTTGTAATGACTCTACTCAGGCTTCTCTACCACACTGACCTTATGTATGTACTCAAATTCCTCTGTCTTCTGCACTTCCTTCGCAGCATAGATGCATCTCTGGAAGAAACGGACGTTTTGCATTCCGTAGGAATGCATGCTGAACTCGATAAATCCTCCTGCATATTCCACAGATAGGATTGTGTCCTTCGTAAATACATATGTGATTCCTAAAACAATCGCTACCACCAGTCCGAAAACTCCGCCTATGGGAACGTCACTGGCGAACATGCAAACAGAGACGATCATACCCAAGACAGCAAGAATAATCAGCCAGATTGGGCTGTAATTCAGGATCTTGGTTCCTGTGATATCTTTCAAATCCACAATTTCTTCATTGCTAACCTTATTAACAATACCTGCCCGGTGAGAATAATACATTCTCTTATTCGTAAGTATGGCATCATCCTTATTGATTCCTCTTCCTGTAATCAAATGATTCAAAACTCCGTTTGTCAGGCTATACAAAGGAATCTCATCCGGTTCAACAAAACCGGTTGCTCCTGTGGAGGAAATATAGCTGGTGCTCCTTCCAAAACCAGGGATGCCGCTTGCTGCCTTCTCCGGCGTACTCTGCTCCCCAAGATACTGTCCGGTTATATTCTCCTGTCCGGGCTGTATTCGCACGGGTTCTCCCTGCTTATGTCCGCAGCTGATACAAAAAAGACCTCCCTCTTTCAATTCAGTTCCACATTGTTCACAAAACATATTCCATCCCCTCATTTCTTTTGTTTTTTAATCATAAACTTTTGTTCATAACTTATCCATCTTAGCTTACGTAGAATATAAAATTCCTGCGCTTAAAGTAAAGAAGAAACTGACTGCAACAATGGCTGCTATCATTATCAGAATCCAAAATATTCTCTTTTTTCCCCTTGTTTGAAGACTTGCCCTGCATCTGCTCCGCTCA
Source organism: uncultured Lachnospiraceae bacterium (assembly GCA_945621435.1). GTDB lineage: Bacteria > Bacillota > Clostridia > Lachnospirales > Lachnospiraceae > Acetatifactor. Next base: position 36,418 of record CALZBR010000022.1, on the reverse strand, counting down.
TGTGTTCTGACACTGATTCCTCTTGAGCCTCCACTGAAGAATAAATTAAAGAAAAACAAAGCGACAGCTACGCCCAATACGATTCCCAAGATTCCGTATTTCATATCACACCCCCTTTCACTCTATGGTAATCTCTTCTTTTGCCCACCTCTTCTCGTTTACTCATTCTGCAGCCTGATCTGCTCCTCCTTAATCAAGGGATATCTTACCAGTTTCCCTCCCTCAAGGTTCTCCCTGTGCATATCTACTGCAGTAATCTGGTGATTATCGTAAGAGGTATAATAGTAAATCCCCTTTGTGGCATTACAGCAGGAGGTATATATGGTAATCTCGTATTTCCCCTCCTCCAGCTCACAGCAGCCTCTTTGTTGATCTACCGAGCCGAGGATATGAAAAAACTGGCTGACACTCTCCTTCTCGCTTTCACCGGAGAGAGAATTCATCTTTACGAATGCCACCCTGACAAAACGGGACTGGGAGGACAAGTCACCGGGAAGTCCCAGAGCTCCCATGCCTCTGCTGTAGTGCTGCAACTCCAGCCCGGACGCAAAACGGTTTTCCGGAGTTCCGGGGGACAGGCTCATATAATTGTTCAGCGCAAACAGCTGTTGGTCAAAGGTTGGGTTATTGGTCATCACACCCACCGGGTTATCATACACCCTGATTCCCTCTGTCACCGATTCCACTACAATGGATTCGTCACAGTCGGATATCATCCAATGCAGTTGAGCCAGGGGCAGTTTTTCATTGAACGGTGTATTCAGCAGATTGATGTTTTCCATGAGTTGTCTTGCCTCACGAACCGTACTGCATTGTCCGAGAATCCAAGGAATAAACTCATACTGCGCAATATTGTCTCTTCCCCCGGCACTCTCTCTGTAAACGGCATTTCCCACAAAATTCAGTCCTGCCATTCCAAGACCTTTTTCATTTACGGCGTCATAATACAATGGATAGTCCTCTGTCACATAAGCCATACCGATGATGGCATAATGAGAATCCATACTTTCCTTTTCTCTAAAATGAAACGGATAGTTTCGGGGAGTAATCGTCACCTCGTCCCCGTAAGAAAACTCATAATCCAGCGTCCTTCCGAAATAGAAGTCCTTCGTTTTATAGGTTGCTGCTGTACACATACTTCTCGTCCTTTCAGCATTTGATATCTGTTTTTACTCTATTTTGTACCTTTTTTGTCTCATTATTCTTTCTGTTGTAATTCTGTCAGCAACTCTTCCTCTTACTTCCTGCTATTCTTCCCGAAAGATGTATTTCTTCAATATTTGTCCAAATACCAGACACACAAACGTCCCGGACACGGTTCTTCGGTGCAGGCATCAGTGTCGTAACCACGCTTCCCAGCAACGTAGCAAGCCCTGCGCAGGATGTGACAATTCCCAGTACAGCCTCCCCACCATTCTCTCTCGAAAGCACATATGCCGGAAGTACGGCATCAAAGGCGGAAGCCACCAGATTCACACCGGCCAGGAACAGAACCAGCACAACCATCGTACTGCACGCGGCAAAGTTGTCCGAAAACAGCATCACCTTTTTCTTGTCCCAGCGGTCACTGAGTGCTCCCGCGAACATACTCATCAGTACATACGGAGCGTACGAACATATCGATAAAAGTGCGGTCTGCAGGGCAGACCCCGTCTTTTGATACAGCCAGAGAGTCAGTGCAAAATTTGTCATGGCACTGCCAAGCTGTGATAACGACTGCGTACTCCATAAAATCAAGAATGTTTTCAGTTCATAATTTGCAAAGTCTGAGGACATAGCCCATTACAGACCGTTGCCTCCATGCAGTGTCCTCAAACCTTGCATGGAGCATTTACAATTGTCAATAACATATCCGGTTCTCACGTGTAGTCAATGATATTCGCCTGCGACTTCTGGATAAAGCTATCCACATCCACAGCATATTGACTGAAATCCTGCGGATCCACATACACATCTATGTACTGATCGTCCAGAGAATTCAGCACCACTTCCTTCCAGATATTACCGCTCTTAAAGCGATAGGTCTTGCCTGAATACTCGTCCCTGTACTCGCAGATGAGGTAATAGGGATGTCTGCCATTTACGGTATAGCTCCTGTTGATATCCATGCTGACTACGTTGGCATGAAGCACACGTCCGTTCTGGCGCAATCTCTTTTGTTTACGATTCTTCTTCATGCTAACCAGCATCGGGATTATTCCTACAGCGCCAAAAACCACGCCCATTCCCATCAGCATTACACACATAAAGGTATTACCACCTTTGCTGCTTATCCTTCCCGGCTTTTCAGGGTCATAAAGTATGTTGATCTTTCCTCCTTCATACATGCTGCTGCTGTAATAGTTCAGATGAACATGCGTGTAGCTTTCGCCTTCCACCTCATAGTCGACATAGACCTCATGATGTACATCCCCATCGTGATCCCTGGTTCTTGTGATTTCCGTAACCGTAGCGGTGGTTTCCTTTGCAATCTTACTAAAGTTCATGCTGTAAATCAGGAAACAGACGCCTCCGATAAACATCCCGATTCCTATAATAGAAAAGATTACAAATATAATAATTTCTATATTTCCTCCGTTACTTTTCCTTTTCATATGTACTCCTTCCTGATAATGATTTAACGAACACATACATTGTACCAAGCTCACGAATTCGCGCTATCGCGCTTTTTATCCTGCTTTGCAGGACATTCGTTCGCTAATGGCGCAGGAAAAACAAATGTCTGCTTCGCAGCCGCTTGTTTTTCTTCTGCGCTCATTATATCATATGTTGCTGTCTTTGGAAAAGTTTTTATGTATACAAAAACATTTTTTGTAATTATTGCCATAAAAGTTAAAATTATGGTATAATAAACTAATTATTGTCGTCGAAAGAACGGAGTTATGCATGAATACACAGAATAAACTTACAATCGAAGAATTAGATGCCATTCTGGAACGCCATCTGCCTTCTGAAGTTCTGGAGCAGGTCAAAGGAACCATTCATGATTTTTTTCACGAAAACGGACAAGCTGATTTGTGGGAATATAGGGACCGCATGACCGGCATGTACAATTCCCACGGTGTCCTGAAAAAATTAGAAGAGTGGAAAACTTCCTGCATAGAAACCGGAGAAAGTCTTCTCATTTTGTGTATTGATGTGGAACGTCTTGAAAATATCAATCGCATTTACGGACACTCTGAAGGTGATGTGGTGATTCAGACCTTAGGCCAGATTCTGGAGGACAGCGTTACGGAAAACGAAATCTGCGGGCACCTGGGCAGCAGCGAATTTGCAATCATTATCCGTACCGCAGATGCCGGGGAACAACTTGCAGAGAGCTTTCTGCACTCCATCAACTTCCGTATCGACAATTACAATCGTGTATCCGGCAAAGAGTACAGTTTTCATATTACTCACAGTCTTTCCTCCATCAGACCTGCTCCCGACACCAGCATGCCGGAAGTATTGGATCAGGCGCTTACTCAGAAACGTCTCCAGAGGGAAGGCCGTCGCAACCTTACCGACACGAATCAGGAAATGAATATTGATCCGGAAGAGCATCGTATGGTAAACAAGGTACTGGATCACAATCTCTTCCGCTATGCTTTCCAGCCAATTATCGATGCAAAAACAGGTGAAATCTATGCTTATGAAGCTTTGATGCGTACAGAGGCAGGAATTCCTTTCTCACCTTTGGTAATATTAAAATATGCTACCTTTGATGACCGACTTTACGATATAGAGCGAGCTACTTTTTTCAATGTTTTGAAGTTAATGGCTACAGAATCCGACCTGGGTGACCGGAAAATCTTTATCAACAGTATCCCCACCTGCCAGCTGATTCCCTCAGATTACAATCAGCTGCGGGCAACCTACGGCAGTATGTTCGGGAAGATGGTGGTTGAAATCACGGAACAGACTGAGTTGGATGACAGCCGTCTTGAATTAATGCTGACCCGCAGTAAGGAAGATGGGTTCGGACTGGCCATTGACGACTTTGGAACAGGCTATTCCAACACCTCAAGCCTGCTTCGTTATCTGCCCAACTGCATCAAGATTGATCGTCTCCTGATTGCCGGCATTGAAGAGAATCCAAAGAAACAGCATTTTGTCAACAACATCATAACCTTTGCCCACGATAATGGATTCCTGGCTCTTGCGGAAGGTGTCGAGACCGCTGCCGAGCTGAAAGCTGTCATACATATGGGCATTGACCTGATTCAGGGCTTCTATACCGCGAAGCCTTCCTTTACCATGCTGAAAGAGCTTCCCGAAGCACTGAAAAATGAGATTATCAGCGACAATATGGGAATGCATGAAAAAGTACAACGCAAAATATTTATTGTAAACGACGAACACGAATTGGTACTGATGCAGCTTGCGCTGGAGCAGTACACCGGCATTGTGATATCTCAGCCGGAGCTTACTTTGATCGGTAATCCCAATTTCCCTGCCGGCATGTCCATCAAGATTAAAGACGGTTGTCACTGTAAGCTGACTCTTCGCAATATCAATCTGGAAAGTACAGAGGATCTCCCTTGTATCGACATCGGCACCGGTGCCGGTCTCACTCTGATTCTGGAAGGCAACAATGTGCTTACCAAGACCGGAATCCGGGTACCCGACGGCAGCTACTGCTGTCTGAGCGGTTCCGGTGACCTCTCCATTTCCGTAAAAGGAATTAATTGTTATGCCATCGGTAACGATGCCAATTCCGGTGTGGGAACAATTATCTGTGACTCCACCGGAAAGCTGATTATCAGAACGGAAGGAAACCACTGTATCGCAATCGGCGGAGGTATTTACAGACAGGGAAAAGGGCTTCAGATCTTACGCGGAGATATCCGTCTGAATATTGCGGGAGAAAGGGCAATCGGTATCGGCTGCTGTTACGGCACCGTTCCCATAATGGTGAAGGACTGTGCGCTTGACATCGACTTCCGTGTAGGCTCCGGCTGCGCAATCGGAAGCTGGAACAGCGATCAGCAGATTACCATGATGAACTTTAAGCTGAAAATTGATGGTTCCGGAAGTCACCTCAGCGGCATCGGAAGTATCGAAGTCAGCTCCGGAAAAATATTAGTGGAAAATGCAGAGGCTCATGTGCGTCTCACCGGTCAGCAGGTGCGTCTGATCGGAAGCGAAGGCGGAGGCTTGAATATTACCGTCAACAACACTCACATGACACTTAACGGAGAAGGCACCAATGTGCTGGGTATCGGCTGCTTTGATGAAAGCTGTATCCTGAGTGCACGTGAGACCACTTTGGATATTCACCTGTTAGCAGCAGAAAACATCGCCATCGGTGCCAGAGATGAAAATTGTACCTTTGAAGGTGGCAAAAGGATCCTTCTGATTAATGATTAACCTCTATTCTTTACTGATATAGCTCTCGAATCTCTTCCAGCTTTCCGCCCATAAGGCTTCCATCCGGGAGCCTGCGGAAGCTGTTTAAGAACTTCCAGGCATTTTCACAGCTATGATGACGTACCTCATGTCCCTGGTTGCTGACACAGCCAAAGACACAATAACAGTTCCCGTCTTCACTGACAAACAGATTCAGAGTGAGCACACTATCCTCTCTCTCCTCATCCTTCAATTGATATACGTAATCTCCATCAAGTCCCCAGATGGGATTCTCCCACTTGTCCTGCTCTTCAAATTGATTCTGATTCTTTTTCACGGAACGATTCACTTCCAGAACATATGCCATACGATTTAAGCATTTTTTCTCCTGAAAAGGCAGCTCGGGAAGAGGTGTTTTCTCTCCGCCCACGTAGAACACCGGAACTATGGTGTCACGATTTATCTCACCGGGACTCTGCTCACCATAGGAATTCAATCCCACATCAAAGGTAGCGTCCATCGGTGCCACCGCAGCGAATACCCGGGGATACTCCTGAAACATATCCCAGGATTTACAGCCTCCCATGGAGAAACCGGATGCATATATCTTCTCGCTGTCAATACTGTATTTTTTCTTGAGACATTCTATCATTTCTATGGTCTCAGAGGCAGTACTGTTCAAGTGATTTTCAACGCACACCAGAAGGAAATCATGTTCTGCCGCTACCCTGTACCAACCCGAAACCGTTGCCATACACATAGCGGAATCTCCACCGCCATGAAAACACATGAGCAGCGGAACCTTTTTCCCATCCTTCATTATATCACGATTATAATATGCCACATAACCAATTCTATGCTCTGTGGTATCCCGATCGTCCCCGCGATTATCACAGGTCGTAGTAACGGAACAATAACCCGGCTCCATTACCATTCCCATTTCTTCCAGGTTATCCTCCCTGTCCAGATATCCCATCATCCGGCGGAAAGTACCTACAAACTGTCTGTAATCCTCTTGATAATCCGCCTTATCCTTCACCAGCACATAATCAGAGGACTGCAGAAGCGCCTGATTCACCTCTGCATGATTGCCGATGGATAGGATCGGAATATCACGCCTCTCTGCCCCGGTGACAACGCTTAAGCCCTGCAAAATACAGACTGCCGGAGTAATATCCCCTTTACCATACAGCCCGTCCCCTTCGAGTGTCTTCAAACAGTTTTTAGCAATATAGTCTGCCGATGCCCCGAAGCCGTATAGACAGGTTCTAAGCACTGCACCCCTTATATAGGTGTCACCCATTTTCTTGGCAAATCTGTCATACATGATGGCAGCACCATCCTTGTAGTACTGGCTGATTCTGGACTGTGCCAGTATGCTCTCATACAGATCGACCGGTGCCTTCTCCCATCCCCCTTCGTTCAGAGGATAAAAGAATACTACACTTCCGGCATACTCTGATGCGATCTCTGCCAAACCGTTTTGATCCGCAAAAGCTTTTGCTTCCTCAAAAGAAAATCTGTTTTCTTCGAAAATCATCAGATATGGTGCGCGAAAACCAAAATTCACAATACCCGCCGGTTGCTTTGTCACCGGAATATATACCTTTGCTGCAAACTTGTCAAACACCGCCTCCCACATTTTGGACCCATCCCGGAATGTCATGATATCCGCTATTTCTTTCATACCCCGTCCCCCTCGTTTCTATTGTCGTTTCTACTGTCTTCTCTGTTTTCCTCTCTGTCTTACCTTATCCCTTATCTGTGTTTCCAGGTGGTTCTTGAAAATAGTATTAAAATCGGAAATATTTCCAGTCTTCCCGCCAGCATATCCATAATCAGAACCAGCTTTGAAAAACCGCTGAATGCAGAAAAGTTACCTGTAGGACCAACCATTTCAAAGCCCGGACCGATATTGTTGAAGCAGGCTACCACCGCAGATATGTTGGTTGTGATGGAAAAACCGTCCAAAGAAACCAACAGAAAGCTTCCCACGGTAATGATCGCATAGGCCGCCAGATATGCATTGGTGTTGCTCAGAACCTTCTCACTGATAGGTTGTCCGTTAACGCGGACTACCTGCACCATCTGGGGATGTACCACCTGTCTGACACTTCTGCGAAGGCTCTTCAGCACCAGAAGAACTCTGCTGCATTTGAATCCTCCACCGGTGCTTCCTGCGCTGGCGCCGATAATCATAAGGCACAACAGGATTGCCTTGGAAAATCCCGGCCACAGATCAAAATCCGTCGTTGCATAACCTGTTGTGGTAACGATAGAAGCCACCTGGAAGGCCGCATGTCTCACGGTTTCTTCCAAAGTTCCGTAAACGCCTCTCAGGTTCCAGACTATCAGGAGAATACTACCTGCCACCATGCCCAGATACATGCGAAGCTCTTCGTCTTTGAACACACTCTTTACCTGTCTGAGCAACAGCATATAATAACAGGAGAAATTCACGCCAAACAATAACATAAATACGGTACACACATTCTGAATATATGGGCTGTACCCTGCAATACTGTCGTTTTTCACGCCGAAGCCGCCGGTTCCCGCCGTTCCAAAAGCCGTACAGACAGCTTCAAACAGGGACATTCCACCGGCTAAAAGGAAGAAAACATCCAGAATCGTCAATACGATATACAACAAATACAGGATACCGGCTGTCTGCTTCATCTTCGGAACCAATTTGCCCACGTTAGGTCCCGGACTTTCCGCACGGAGCAGATGCATGGTAAATCCGTTATCCCCACCTCCAAAGGAAGAAATCGCCAGCAGGAACACAAGAACCCCCATGCCCCCCAGCCAATGACTGAAGCTTCTCCAGTACAGGATTCCTTTCGGAAGCCCTTCAATCTCCGTAAGGATGGACGCTCCCGTGGTAGTAAAACCGGAGACTATCTCAAAAAATGCGTCAATAAATTTAGGGATTGCACCTGAGAGATAAAACGGAAGACACCCCAACAATCCCATGACAATCCAGCTCAATCCCACACAGGCCAAACCTTCCTTTGCAAAAAAGTTCTTTTTGGACTTTCTGCCAAAAAAGATAAGTCCGTGTGCCAGTACAAAAATGAGTCCCATGGTTTTGAGAAACGCAACAGCGGACTGCCATTCTCCTCCAAAGATACTGATGCAGAGCGCCGGTACCATAAACACGAGCTCCAATACTAATATTTTCCCTATAAAACGCCCCAGCATTCTATAATTCATTTATCTAAAACCGTGCCTTTCCGTATTCCAAACTCCCGGTTACTCAAAGATATCATTGAGCTGATAAATCACCTCATCACTTCCGGTAACCACAATCACTGTATCACCCACATCAAAGTAGGAATCACCGTTCGGAATCTCTGTTCTGCCGCTTCTGGTGATGCAGACCACCAGAACCCCCTTCTTCAGCTTCAGTTTTTTCAGTGGCAGCCTGCAATTCTGCGTGGTGGAATCTACGATAAACTCCATCGCCTCTGCCTGTCCGTCTGCAATCGTATGCACCGTCAGAGCAGCACCGGTCTGATTCTTCATGGCACGCACATATCTGACAATGGTATTACAGCATAATTCCTTGGGACTTACCACGCTTCCGGGTACCACATTGCCAAGAATGCTGGCATTATCCATTCGCCCCAGCTTGGTAACCACCAGGGGAACTCCACTGTTGGTGCCAAAGAGCGAGATAATCATATTCAGCTCATCCAGCCCTGTAAGTGAGATAAGGGCATCACATTCCGAAACCCCTTCACTTTCCAGCAGATACTGACTGCTGGCGTCTCCCTGGATAATGCAGGTCTTAGGAAGCATTGCAGCGAGCACATTGCAACGCTTCGGGTCATTCTCAATCAGCTGTACGCTGATCCCACTGTTTTCAAGACGACTGGCCAGATAGTAACTCATGGTACCGCCGCCGCAGATGATCACCCGCTTTACCTTGTGGGTGATAATTCCAAGATTCTTTAACAATATCGTCAGGGTATCCGAAGAGGCTGTTACGAAAATACGATCTCCCTCTCGTAACACAAAATTACCATCCGGTGCCACCGCCTTGCCATTTCGCAGAACCGCACAGACTAGGATTTTGCATTTCACAATATTGTTCATATCAATCAGAGCCGCATTACAGAGCTTACTCTTCTCATCAACTCTCAGTTCAACGATTTCCACACGTCCCTTTGCAAAGGTATCTCTCTTCAAAAAGCCCGGATAACGCAGTAAACGCTCTATCTCTGCCGCCGCCTGCTTTTCCGGATTTACCGACAGGGAAAGTGCGAAGATATCACGCATTTTATATATCTGGTCTGTATATTCCGGATTTCTCACTCGGGCTATGGTATGCAGCTTAGGATTCAGTCCGTGAGCCGTCATGCAGCACAAAAGATTCACCTCGTCATGACCCGCCATCGCAATCAGAAGGTCAGCTTCTTTGACACCCGCCTGGAGCAGTACCTCCATGGAGGCACAGTTCCCCTGTACTGCCATGACATCGTACTTCTCCTCGCTGGACTCCAGCACCTTGGGATTGGAATCTATTATGGTAATGTCATCCCCTTCTGCGGACAGCTGTCTCGTAAGCATCGCTCCCATCTTACCGTCTCCGGCAATTATTATCTTCACGTTTCTTATCCTCTCTCTTCTTCAAAAACGACTTTTCCATCGCATATTGTCGTCATTACTTTTCCCCTCAGTTTCCAGCCGGTAAAGGGCGTATTGCATGCCTTGGACAGATAGCTTTCAGGCTTCCAATCTGCAGTGACATCAATCAGTATGATATCTGCCGGACCGCCTTCCTCCAGATACCCCGCATCCAGATGATACATTTCGGCTGGATTGCTGCTCATCAGGCGAAGCAGCTGCTTCATGGTAAGATAGCCTCCTTCTACCAGCGTTGTAATCCCCAGAGACAGTGCCGTCTCAAGGCCAATGATCCCACTGGGAGCTTCTGTGACAGGCTTCGCTTTTTCCTCAGCAGTATGAGGGGCATGATCCGTGGCAATGATGTCAATGGTGCCATCCGCCAGTCCACGGATAATTGCCTGGCGGTCTCTCTCCTCCCTTAGGGGAGGATTCATCTTAGCCATGGTGCCGTATCGAATGGCGGCTTCCTCCGTCAGCGTAAAATGGTGCGGCGTCGCTTCCGCGTGAATATTGCCTCCCTGTTCTTTTGCCTTGCGCACCAGCTCCACGGATTCAGCAGCGCTGATGTGCTGTATCTCAATGCACGCTCCGGTTTCCAGCGCAATCTTCAGATCCCGCTCCACCATGGAAATCTCTGCCTCCCGGGGGGAACCGCCGATTCCGAAATACTCACTTGCCTTCCCCCTGTTAATCCCGTTATTCTCTATGAATTCCGGATTTTCTTCATGAAAGCTGATCGGCATATCAAGTGCTGCGGCTTTTTTCATCGCCTCTCTGACGATCTCTTCCTCTCGCAGGGGAATACCGTCATCCGTAAATCCGACTGCCCCGGCTTCTGCCAGCCCCTGCATATCTGTCAGCACCTTTCCCTGCAGTCCCATGGTCACATTGGCACAGGTCTTCACGTGGATTCCGGTCTCTTTTCCCCGACTGATGACATACTCCAGAGTCTCTTTGTTATCTACCGCAGGCTTGGTATTGGCCATCAGTACCACTGTGGTAAAGCCGCCGCGGGCTGCTGCAGCCGCGCCGGTTGTAATATCTTCCTTGTGGGTAAAGCCCGGCTCTCTGAAATGAACATGCACATCCACCAGTCCCGGTGCAACCAGCAGACCCTGCGCATCTATCACGTGACAGTCTCCTTCGGGTGCAGGGAGGTTTTTCCCGATCTTGACAATTTTATCTCCTTGGGTCAAAACATCATACTTTCCATCCCATCCGGACTTCGGATCCATGATATAGCCGTTTTTTATCAATAGCATAATAGCCTCCTGAACTGTCCCAGCAATTTTCATCAGATACTCATTTCTGAGCATACTTAGATTTATTATAAAACAGTCCGGAGAAAATGAAAAGAGATTTACAATATTTCACATGCCTGTTTCACTCAAATATAACTGTTTTGTCCAGTAATTCCGTCTTTATGACAATATAGGGATAAGAGGGCACCTGATTATTCCCTGTTGCTTCCTTCGGTCCAAGCAGACCGGTATCCACGCAGATATTTGTATCCGTCAGATAGAGTTCCTCCACCGTTATACTGTAACCCCCCGTTGATTGTTTTCCATAGCCGACACATATGTATAAATTTTCGTTATCCGTATAGGTAATCTGGAAAGGCATACTCTTCCTTTCTTCCAGTAAACTCTTCAGTTCCTCGGGTATCTTTTCCTCGCTGAGTACCGTAAACTCCAGGTCTCTTAGCTTGATTTTCTCTTCACTGAGCAGCGTACAGCCCGAAAGCATCAGCAGAAGCAAAAGCAATCCCCCGATAACAGCCCTTCTTACCATCCTTTTTGTCTTCACTATCACTTGGTATCCATTCGTTTCTTTTGCTGTATTCTATGTACACTTTGGGAAAAGTATGTTAAAATATCGGTAATTGTTTGAATGCGTAGAAGGGGGTCAGAAATGATTCGATTTATCTTGGTATGCACTTATCTTGTGCTGTATTTGATACTATCCTTACCGGTTCTTCTGATTGAGTGGATCATCGGAAAGTTCAATCCCGGTCTCCGGGACCGCAGCTGCAAAGCGCTGGTAGGTTGGGGATTTCGCTGTATCGGTCACATTGCGGGGACCAGACTCATCGTCAAGGGTCGGGAAAACATTCCCACTGACACTGCCGTTCTCTATGTCGGCAACCACCGCAGCTTTTTTGATGTGGTGCTGTCCCTCTCTCTGTTCCCCGGCATTACCGGGTATGTTGCCAAGAAGGAAATGAACAAAGCTCCCATCCTGCGACTGTGGATGCGCTTTATCCATTGTCAGTTCCTGGACCGTGACAATATAAAAGAAGGAATGAAGACTATCATGGCATGTATCACCCAGGTCAAGTCAGGTCATTCCCTCTGTATTTTCCCCGAAGGTACGCGCAACAAAGTAAACGATACTTTCCTTCCTTTTCACGAAGGCAGTTTCAAGATTGCGGAAAAAGGAGGCGTCCCCATTGTTCCCCTGACCATCGTCAATTCTGCTGCCGTTTTCGAGGATTATTTACCTAAGCTCAGACTCAGAAAAGCAACGGTTGTATTTGACTTTGGCACCCCAATCTATGTAAACACCTTAGATAAGGACATCCGAAAGAGCCTTGCTAACTATGTCAGCGGTATCATCAGTGAACGTTATTTTCAATTAAAAGAGGAATACTTTCCAGAAGCCTCCCAAATTCCATCCCGTGAGAAGCCTTGAGCAGTACCGTACACCCCTCAGGTAAGTACTCACGCAAATGATTCTTCAGGCTGTCCAGCAGGCTGTCCCTGTCAGGGAAATACTCCACCGCAGTCTCTTCTCCTGCCAGGGCTGTTGCCGCCTCGTACATATGTCTCGCATTCTCCCCGACACAGTAAAGCCGGTTCAGGCCTGCATTGACAGCATACTCTCCCACACCTGCGTGAAGTGCGTCGGAATTCTCCCCCAGTTCAAACATATCTCCGAGAATCGCAATTTTCTCGGTATCCGCCATCCCCAGCAAATCAATGGCAGCCCGCATGGAGGCGGGATTGGCATTGTAACAGTCGTCTATCAGGGTACAGTACTTCAGCGAGATCAGATGATTTCGACCGCTGACCGGTTCGATTCCCGCGATTCCCCTGGCAATCTCCTGTTCTGAGAGTCCAAAAATCCTTCCCACGCAAGCCGCAGCTGCTGCATTCAAAACCATGTGTTTTCCCGGAAGCGGCACCTGTACGGATATCCTTTTCTCCCCGGAGTCTGTTTCTCCGAAAATGTGTAACACGGCGTCACTGCCAGACAAACCATGACTGACAATCTCACCGGCAAAGACCTCCTCGTTCTCATTTCCTCCCAACCCAAAGAAATGGGGCTTATGACCATTAACCTCTGACACTTCTTTCAGCTTGTCGTCCTCACCGTTCAGACAGATTTCCCCGTTCTCCGCCATAAAATCAAAGATTTCGGACTTTGCCTTCAGAATACCGTCCCTGGTCTTGAGATTTTCGAGATGGCATTGCCCTATATTGGTAATCACACACACATCGGGGCGTGCCATTTTACTGAGTCTGTGCATCTCTCCAAAATCACTGATGCCCATCTCTACCACTGCCACCTGATGCTCCGGACGTATCCGAAGCAGGGTCAGGGGCACCCCGATTTCATTGTTATAATTCCCTTCTGTCTTCAGCACCCGGTATTTCTCTGCCAGGACACCGGCAATAAATTCTTTGGTACTTGTCTTTCCCACACTGCCGGTAATGCCTACCACGGGGATTCCGACTTTTCTGCGATAGAACTCTGCGATATCCTTCAAGGCCTGAAGTGTATCCTCAACGACACAATAACATCCCCGGTTCATACCCTCTGTCCCGGTTTCCACCGCCAGCTGTTCCGGTGTCTTTTGTGAAACAGCAAGCACGGCTCCTGCCGAAAAAGCCTGACTGATAAACTTATGTCCATCCACACGTTCACCAATGGTAGCCAGGAAAACGCCACCCGCTTCCACCTTTCGCGAATCAATTACCACAGAGCTGACGCATTTGTCATATTCTGCAGCATTTCCACCTGTCAGCTTTCCGCCACAGGCCTCAGCAATCTCCCTAATGGTCAAATTCAAAGTTTTGTCCCCGCTTTCCGTTTCTTCTCCGATATGTCTCCATGCTCACAGTGCACAGGCCAGAATCCGCTCGCAGAGTTCCTCAAAATCAATTCCCACAACAGCAGCCTCCTGTGGCAGGAGTGAAGTAGGTGTCATACCGGGCAAGGTATTTGCTTCCAGGCAGAAAATCTCGCCTTTTGCATTCATTCTGAAATCCATCCTCGCATAATTCTTCAGTCTCAATGCGCTGAATACCCTCTCGGCAGTGTGTTGTAATTCTTCCGTCTTCTCCTCTGAAAGCGCCGCAGGACAGGTTTCCACGGTACTGCCCGCCTGATATTTATTCTTATAATCATAGAATCCAACCTTAGGTGCAATCTCGATCACGGGAAGTGCCTTTCCGTCCATCACACCCACAGAGAATTCCCTTCCCTCTATGTACTGTTCGATGACTGCTTCATCGTCATAACGGAAGGCCTCCTTTTTGGCCTCCTCATATTCCTTTTCATCCCTTGCGATGCAGACGCCCACACTGGAACCGCCGCAGCAGGCTTTTACGATACAGGGGAAGGGTACCTTTTCCACTTCCTTCTCACCTTTCTTCAGCCGGATTCCCATGGGGGTGGGAATATTGTATGCCTTAAAAATATCCTTGGTAATTCCCTTATCCATCGCCATGGCGGAGCTTACGAAATCTGTACCGGTATATGGTATCCCCATCAGTTCAAAGCAGGCCTGAATCTTGCCGTCCTCACCGTTTGCTCCGTGCAGTGCCATGAAAACGCAGTCGGAGCTTTCACAGATTTCCAACACATGAGGTCCGAAGAAGCTCTTACCCCCATCCTTTCTCAGGGCTTTGATTTCCTTCAGATCCGGATTGCTCTCACCCACACCGGTCACCTCTGCTGCCCAGTCCGTATCCCGGTCAAAAATACCTTCCGTCTCCCCCTCGTATCCCAAATATACATCCAGCAATATCGCCCGATGACCTTTTTTCTTTAATGCCTTATATATCATGCTTCCCGAGCTCAAAGAAACGTCTCTCTCCGTACTGGTTCCTCCGGCCAAAACAACAATCTTCATATCCTTATTCCCCTTTCTGCTCCGTCTTCTTTTCATTGACTGCCATGGGAGCCAGCAACAGAAGATACTCTGTCCGATGCTCTTCCCCGGCATACATATTCTCAGATTT
The DNA here is from genome assembly GCA_945621435.1 of uncultured Lachnospiraceae bacterium. Classification (GTDB taxonomy): domain Bacteria; phylum Bacillota; class Clostridia; order Lachnospirales; family Lachnospiraceae; genus Acetatifactor. The sequence continues at coordinate 21,212 of CALZBR010000022.1, read as the reverse complement.
TCCGTTTCTGCCCATAAGATAATGCAAAAAATCTTCCCCAACCCTCGTATACTGATGATTATTCATGATATAGTTTGCACATGACACTTTCATCGCATACTTCAGGAGTTCAGCCTGTTCCGGCAGCTTCTCCGCAAAGGGATCCAATATGCCGGTATAATCATTCGCTATCTCCTGTGCCTCATCCATCAGACTGTTCATCCACACTTCACACATATCCATGTTACTGCTTCGGTGTGTTGACATATATGTCATAACCGCATAGATAAAGAGCGCTTCCTTCTGTTCTTCGCCCTGTGGGGAAAAATCGGCATAGGCTAAAATCGCCTCTCCGTATTTCTTTCCACCCGCAGCACGATAAAGCTCCGTCAGGGCAAGAAATCTTTCCACACTTTTCTGCGCTTCTCCCTCTGTCCGGTCAAACAATTCCGTTGCCATTTTCAGACATTCCGCCGCGTATCCCGCATCAAACTTCTGATAGAGATAACTCAGTCTTGCAAGAATAGCACTGTACAACATCGCATTCGCAGTATTCTCCCCCTGCCCTGCAGAGGTATTTCTTTCTCCCTCGTCTTTTACCTCCCTGAATTCCACCCATCTTTTCAGGGAATTCAATACATCCGGAACCTTATCGCCATCCTCATCAGAAAAAGCCCCCGGATACCACTCGTATATCTCCAATAAGGTAATCACTTCCTCCGGCGTAAGTTTATCCTCTTCACAATCTGCAGCTATCTGTCTGTATAAATCACCAAAGAACGTTTCATACATCCCTTTTTGAATGACAAAGGGATGAGATTCTCCGCTTTCATCACACTCCAAATAATAGTTGCCTTCCTCCTGAAGACTGCTAAAATCAGCAGAACCTGTATACATACCTACTTTTTCGTTATATGTGACATCCACAAAATTCCCGGTATATACTACCTGCCCTGTTTCTTTCTCCAGGATCCGGAACTCTCCGGGAAGCCTGTTCCCCTGAAAGAAAACTTCTTTTCTTCCAAAACAGGAATACCCCTCACAATCCACCATAAGTCCCGGAGTATAGAAGGGAACCTCATACTCTGTCACAGGGCTATTCTCCATCGCCGTAACCGTCGTCTCCGTCATTACCGCTTCTGCCGGTGCCATACCACATCCGGTCAAATATACTGTTTCCAAGGCACACAGCGCAAAAAGCAGCAGCTTAACACAATATTTCAAAGGAACCTCCGACAAAACTTTTTTTACTCGTACAGTATACCACTTTCCCCTTGCATAGGCAAACCTATTTCTCAGCTTCATAAACGATCCGTCCATCAATGATCGTGTACAGAGTCCTGGTAAATACCTCCATGGGATTCCCCGAAAAAACTGCGATATCCGCGTCTTTTCCAACCTCTAAGCTTCCGACTCTCTTCTCTACGCCGCAAATCCGGGCTGCATTGATTGTTATGGCGCGATACCCCTCTTCCATCGCCAGTCCCGATTTCACCGCCAGGCCTGCGCAAAGAGGTAAAGAGGCTATCAGGGATACCGGATGATCTGTTGTAATTGCAGTAAGCACACCTGCATGGTTCAACACACCTACGGTTTTAAAAGCCATGTTCTGCACTTCAATTTTGCTCCTGCTGGCCAGATCCGGTCCCACAATTGCAGGAAATCCTTCAGCTGCCAGTTCTTCTGCAATCAAATGACCCTCTGAACAGTGATCCAGCGTCATACGTAGTCCAAACTCCTTCGCCACCCGAATAGCAGTAAAGATATCATCCACACGATGCACATGTGCTTTCAACGGAATCTCTCCCCGCAAGACCGGAAGCCAGCATTCCATCGAAAAATCCTCTTCAAATGCATCTCCTTTTCGGGCTGCTTCTTCCTTTTGTCTCGCATAACTGACCGCTCGTGACAGCTCCCGCCGCAGCATACCGGCAATCGCCATTCTCGTAGCCGGGCTCTTATTCTGTCCGGAATAGTTCACCTTGGGATTTTCACCGAAAGCAACCTTCATGGCTGCAGGAGCTTTTACGATCAAATCGTCTATCCTTCTCCCCATGGTCTTCACAAAAGCGAACTGTCCCCCTACCACATTAGAGCTTCCCGGACCTATCATTGCAGAAGTGATTCCTGCACGAACCGCATCATCAAAGGCCGCATCCATGGTATTGATGGCATCCACTGCCCTTAGATAAGGTGTGACGGGATCCACTGTCTCGTTGCAGTCATCTCCCTCCATCCCTTTCTTTTCTTCCGTAATCCCCATGTGACAATGTGACTCTATCAATCCCGGCATTATCAGACCATGCGGTACTTCAATCACCTTTTCATGAGAAGCGGGATGAATTACAATTTCATCCCGCCTGCCGATCTCCGCTATTTTCCCGTCGATAATGTGGATACATCCATCCTCAATGTCCTTTCCGGCCATGGTCTTAACCGTTCCACCCAAGAGGTACATCCTTTACCCTCCTTTAACGAAACAGAACTTCCGGATCTGTGGGAACATCGTTCAATGTCAATTTGAGATAAAGATTCGTCCCTTCCTTCGAAAAATACTTCGTAGGAGCGGCAACGGTTCCTATTTCAGTTCCCTCGTCCACATAGCTTCCCACACTTACCTTAATAGCAGCAAGCTGTCCGTAAGTGAGTTTATATCCGTCTCCAAGCTCTACCGTTACCGCATTTCCTATCTCACTGTCCTGAAAGACTTCCGTCACCTTTCCATCTGCGCAGGAACTGACAGAAGCACCTTCTGTCGCCACAAGCATAAGTGCAGGATTGTATTTATATTGATCCAGGGTAGTGAAATAAACACTTCCATCCATGCTAAAGGGGATCAGAACCTCTCCACTCACAGGGCGAAGCAGACCATCTGACTCGGCAAAATGAGGTTCCGGAAGAACACTCCCGGACTCTGTTTCCATGTTCTCCTGTTGCATTTCGGAATCCGTTTCTTGCTCCGGATCCGTTGCGGTCTCTGTATTCTTCTCCGGCAAAGGCTTTATATCACTTTGGACCTTGGTGATACCGGGATTTTTGACATTACCTGAGCCGGCTTCCAGGGGCATATAATCCAATTCCCCCTGACTCGGCATAGGAAGTACGGGCGAAGGATTCTGTGTAGTTCCCTGAGAGCTCCAGCTATTCCCCTTGTCCGCCAAATCTCTTGGTTTGTTCTCTGCGCTTTCCTCTAATGCAGTAAAATCCAGTGTGTATCCGTCATCCTTGGATTCCTTCTGACTGTTCTGCATATAAATGCCTGTCATCGTCAATGCTGTCAATACCAGCACTGACGAGGCAAGCATTATGACTCTTTCTTTCTTGAGGCTGTTATTTCTATTATTTTTCATGGCCTATCCCTTCCTTTTCGTTCTATAATGTATTGCAAGAATCTCTTCTTCACAATCATTGTTCCCGAATCGGAAGGAATTATACAAATCAAGCCTCTTTATAGTATTTTGCAACATCTAAATGCTGTATGGTTCCCACATTTCCATTTTCATACAAAAAAATACCTGTGCGCCGAAGGGCACCCGTAGTCTGTCCGGCACTTCCTTTTTGCGTAAAATCCGTAACTGCATTTTGAAGACAGATTGCACCGACTCCCTTATCCGCCAAACGATATAGAATATCCTTTCCCTCTGTATCTTTTACCCAGATTTTTAATTGATTCCAGACAGAATCATTCTCATCTATCCAACCGTTTCCATCCTCATCATATTGGGAAAGTTCCGCAAAGCCGTCTCCTCCTGCGGTGCCGAAAAGCTCTCTTCCATCATTGATCCTGCCATCGCCGTTTTTATCCAATGCAAGATATCCACTGCCGCTTCCCAGCTGAGACACCTCATCCACAGCACCGTCCCCATCAATATCAAAATAGAAAGTCTGGTCTTGCAGCTCTGCCATATCCGTGTCCAGATTTATGACCAAAGGGTCGCACATGGTAAAGCTCGCAAGCTCCAGGTCTTCCCTATATGTCTGTTGAAAGGAACGGCTCATGACTACGTTGACATTGAAACCTATCTCTCTTCCGTCCGTGGTACGCACCGTTCCCCGGGTGGAAAACCGGGTCTGCTCCTGCTCCTCGAAATAAGTCTCCTGACTGTAAGTGAGCACTCTCGTGGAGGTAAGCATCGGTTCCACTGTCAGGTTCCCCGGCACTTCCGACTCTGCCTGTGTTACCCGGGAGACATTCGCATTTTCCTCCACCCATTGATTCAATCTTCCTCTTCTGGCAGCAAAAAGCATTTCGAAAATATACCGGATTGTCTGCTGGCGGATATCCTCCATTGTCCGGTTGATTGTGTTTCTGGAGGAAACCGGGTTGGATACGCCCTGAAATCTAAGCTGCCAGTCCTCCAATGGAGAAAGTGTTTTTTCTTGTTTTTCGGTACCCTCAGTACCTTCTGTCTCTTCCGGCTCACTGTCAATTGCAGCATTCAGCCCGGAATTGTTCTGCGCAAACCCGCTCTGATAATCCCTTATCATAAATTTACGGCTGGTAACGTTTGTAGCTTTGTAGCTTCTTGCGGATTCCATTCCTATTGTACAGGAATCAATCTTCAAATATTCTCCTTCCGCCACACTTCCGGCTCCGTCGGTATTCCGAAATAAAAAGATGGTATCTGGAGAGAATTTCCATTTCTCACGCAAATACCATCCGTGGCTCTTACTCTACTTGGCAGGCAATTGGCCTAATCGCCTCCCTGTATGAGATATATCGGCCGATTATTTAATTTCTTTAGCACTCTGTTCACCGACTGCCTATTCTGTTGCTGATTCTGATGTATCTTCCATTGCTTCTTCGGGATTCTTTGCAGCAGTTTTCTTCTTGGGAGGCTGAATCCCCATACTTGCGAAGGCGAGATCCCCCACCATCTCCTTCGGAATCACAACGTTCGCCCCAAGAGGATTGATCACAAGCCCCAAAGCCGGACTGGTATTCCCCTGACTGTCTTTTCCGAAAATCAATCTGAAATAATCAGGAATCTTCATTGCAAAATAGGGCAGATCGGTATTTTTTTCCACCCATTTGGAATACTCAACCGCATCTGTAAATCCCATATAATATTTTCTTCCATCCTTTGTGGCAAGCAACGGAAACTGCACCTTGCTTTCGGGCGAAAGCTTCAGATTTCCCTCTTCATCCTCTTCCGGATCCGGCTTTATGATAGCAGGAACCTGTAGCTCTGCTTTCATCAATTCGCCAATAAACATATTCTTGTGTTCCGGCGAGTCATCTTCTCTCATCAATTCGATAGAGCCGACAAGCATCGGGTTGAATACTGCTTTATTAAATTCCATTCCTTATCCCTTTCTACACACGATTGTAATTGATCAGGCAGCCCTTTAAGATAATCTGTCTCTCCTCATCGGTAAGTTCTCCCAGCTTGAGCTCAAACTCCTTAAGCCCTCCGTCCTTCACTACATATGCGGCGATGCTGTCGCTCTTTTCCTCAACAGCCTTCTTAATGCCGGGAATGAACAGATAGTCCAGATTACGGAACGGAAGCTCACCCTCTTTTATCAGGAAGGGCAGCATACCCCAGTTGATCAGGTTGGAACGATAACGCTTGGTTGCATATTCATTTGCAATATTAGCCCATCCTCCCAGTACCTTCTGGCAGGAAGCAGCCTGCTCTCTTGCAGAACCGTCTCCCGGCTTCACCGCAAAGATAGTAGAGCCAAAGCCCAGGGAACGGGGCTGCAGCGCATTATCACCTGTGCTCCGGCTGCTGTAGGATGCAGCAACCACTTCCGGGAATTCCGGGAAGCTCTCGGAGATTACATCGAACACCCGCTTCAATTCCAGTTCCGGGCAGCTCTCTCCGGGACACTTTCCATCCATCAGCGCTGTCTGAGCTGCCTGAATTGCCTTTGCGCGTCCTACATACTCAGGATCCTTGCGGCTCAGGGTAAACTCAGCCAGTCCCAGAGGATTGGAGCGATAAGAAGAGGTCTCTCCGGAAGGAATCAGCTCATCCGTAGTGGTAACGGGATCGTGAATCTCACTGACAACCTGCAGAACAAGATTCTCAGGCAGTGCTCCCATTGCCGGCCAGTCCTTGATATTCGGTCCAAAATGAATCTCTGCCTCGGGATCTGCGACTCCATGTGAGTCGAATACACGATTCTGATAAATCTTACTGTCGAAGTGATATTTATACTTACCGATTTCTCCGTCGAACTCTGTAGCAGGAGTTAAAATACCCTTGTTTGCCGCAGTCGCTGCGATGGAACGGGCATCCATCAGCGCTACGGAAGAAATCTGACCGTTCTGCAGCTTGCTTCCCTCACGGTTGGGGAAGTTTCTGGTAGAATGTCTGATACTGAAGGCATTATTTGCAGGGGTATCTCCGGCGCCGAAGCAGGGACCGCAGAATGCTGTCTTCATGACAGCGCCTGTCTCCAGAATGGTTGCTGCACAGCCATTCTTTATCAATTCCATGTACACAGGCATGGAAGCCGGATATACACTCAGGGTAAATTCGTCATTGCCGATATATCTTCCCTTCAGGATATCAGCCGCTGCGCAGATATTCTCAAAGCCACCGCCGGCACAGCCTGCGATAATACCCTGATCCACCCGGAATTTACCATTCTTCACCTTATCCTTGAGGCTGAATTCCACAGCGCCGTCCAGGCTTACCAGGGCACGCTTCTCAGTTTCATCCAGAATATCCATGAGGTTGGCATTCAGCTCATCGATGGTGTAGGTATTGCTGGGATGGAAAGGCATGGCAATCATGGGACGTATCTTGTCAAGGTCAATCACAATCATGCCGTCATAATAAGCGGTCTCACCGGGAGCCAGCTCCTTATATTCCTCTTTCCTTCCGTGTATCTCATAGAACTCTTCAATCTCCTTATCCGTCTTCCAGATGGAAGAAAGACAGGTAGTCTCGGTGGTCATTACATCTATACCGATACGGAAGTCTGCAGACAGCTTCTCTACTCCGGGACCCACGAATTCCATTACTTTATTCTTCACATATCCGTTCTTGAATACGGCACCGATGATGGCAAGTGCTACGTCCTGAGGACCGACTCCCTTCACCGGAGCGCCCTTCAGATACACACCCACAACACCGGGCATATTGATGTCATAGGTCTGGTTCAACAGCTGCTTCACCAGCTCAGGGCCGCCTTCTCCCATAGCCATGGTACCCAGGGCACCGTAACGGGTGTGGGAATCAGAACCGAGAATCATCCTTCCACCGCCGGCAAGCATCTCTCTTGCGAACTGATGAATAACTGCCTGATGAGGAGGAACATAGATTCCGCCGTACTTTTTCGCACAGCTGAGACCAAACATGTGGTCATCCTCATTGATGGTGCCTCCCACTGCACAAAGGGAATTGTGACAGTTGGTGAGTACATAAGGCATAGGGAACCTGGTCAGTCCCGAAGCTCTGGCCGTCTGAATGATACCTACAAAGGTAATGTCATGGCTTGTCAGCTTATCAAAACGAATCTTTAATTTCTCCATATTCCCGGAGGTATTGTGCTCTGCTAAAATACCGTAAGCAATTGTTTCCTTTGCTGCCTCAGCCCGGGATACCTCTTTACCGGTCATCTGCTTTATCTGAGCAGCAGCTTCCGGTGTATCTTCAACGATCTCAGTGCCATTCACCAGATAAGCACCGCCGTTCATAAGTTTAATCATTCTATTTTCCTCTCTTTTCAAATCGTTCCATCAACTGTAATCACTCTGTTGCAGCTGTGCGCATTCAGTCCTGCATTATTTCAAAACAACCTTATCAAGGTGCCAGATTTCATCCACATACTGCTGGATGGTTCTGTCGGAAGTAAACTTACCGGAGCAGGCCACATTCAGAATGGCACTCTTTGCCCAGCCCTCTGTGTTGCGGTAAGCAGCCTCCACCTTCTTCTGCGCCTCCGCATAGGATCTGAAATCCTTGAGGATGAAATAGGTGTCTGCCTTAGAGGTGCTCAGGGTATTCAACAGGGAATTGTACAGCGGTCTGAAGAGCTCCTTGTCGGAGTTGTAGGTACCGTCAACCAGCTGATCCAATACCTTCTTGATATCCATATCACTGTTGTAGATATCCATGGGATTGTATCCGCCGTGATTCTCGTAATTGATAACTTCATCAGAAGAAAGTCCGAAGATAAAGGCATTCTCTTCTCCCACTTCCTCCACGATTTCTACGTTTGCACCATCCATGGTACCAAGGGTAAGGGCGCCGTTCAGCATGAACTTCATGTTGCCGGTTCCGGAAGCCTCCTTTGACGCGGTGGAAATCTGCTCTGATACATCTGCCGCCGCAAAGATAATCTCTGCGTTGGATACGTTGTAGTTCTCAATAAACACAACCTTCAGCTTGCCGCCGATGGAAGCATCCTTGTTCACAACATCAGCTACGGAGTTAATCAGCTTGATGGTCAGCTTGGCATTGCGGTAACCTGCTGCAGCCTTTGCACCGAAGATGAAGGTTCTGGGATAGAAGTCCATTCCGGGGTTCGCCTTCAGCTGATTATAGAGATACATCACATGCAGAATATTCAAGAGCTGTCTCTTGTATTCATGCAGACGTTTTACCTGTACGTCGAAGATGGAATTGGGATCCACATCAACGCCGTTATGCTCTTTGATATATTTTGCCAGACGAAGCTTATTCTGATATTTGATATCCATGAACTCCTTCTGTGCCTTCTTATTGTCTGCCAGGTCCTTAATCTTGCGGATCTGCGGCAGGTCGGTAATCCATGCTTCCCCTGCCTTGGCGGTTACCCAGTCAGCCAGAAGCGGATTGCCGTGGAGCAGGAAGCGTCTCTGGGTGATACCGTTTGTCTTGTTGTTGAAGCGCTCAGGGAACATCTCATAGAAGTCTCTCAATTCCTGCTTTTTCAGGATCTCAGTGTGCAGTCTTGCAACGCCGTTTACGGAATAACCGGCAACAATAGCCATATGAGCCATCTTCACCTGTCCATCATAGAGAATCGCCATCTTACGAATCTTTTCCTGAACATCAACACCAAATACGCTTCTGTATTTCTCCTCAATCTGCATTACAAAACGACGATTGATTTCTTCGACAATCTGATAAATTCTGGGAAGCAGTCTCTGGAACAGGTCGATGGGCCACTTCTCCAATGCTTCTGCCATGATGGTATGGTTGGTGTACGCACAGGTGCGGGTAGTGATGTCCCATGCCTCATCCCAGCCAAGGTTATAGTCATCCAACAGGATACGCATGAGCTCAGGTACTGCCACGGTAGGATGGGTATCATTGAGCTGGAAGGTGACCTTTTCAGGGAACTGATGAATATCGTTATGCTTTCTCATGAACTTCTCCACAGCCTCCTGCACGGAAGCGGAGATGAAGAAATACTGCTGCTTGAGACGCAGCTCCTTACCTGCATAATGATTGTCGTTAGGGTAGAGTACCTCTACGATGTTTCTTGCCAGATTCTCCTGCTCTACCGCCTTGTGATAATCGCCCTTGTCAAAAGAGTCGAGCTTGAATACTTCCATGGGTTCCGCATCCCAGATACGAAGGGTGTTCACGATTCCGTTGCCATAGCCAACAATGGGAAGATCAAAGGGCACCGCTCTTACCGCCTGATAATCCTCCTGTGTAAAATGGCTTCTGCCGTACTCGTCACAGTACATGGATACATGTCCGCCGAACTTCACCACCTTGGCATACTCCGGACGACGAAGCTCAAAGGGATTGCCGTTCTCCAGCCAGTTGTCGGGTACTTCTACCTGATAACCGTCCTTAATCTGCTGTTTGAACATACCGTAACGGTAGCGGATGCCACAGCCATAGGCAGGATAGCCGAGAGTTGCCAGCGAGTCCAGAAAACAGGCTGCAAGTCTTCCCAGGCCACCGTTACCCAGTGCTGCATCGGGCTCCTGATCCTCAACCATGTTCAGATCCAGCCCAAGCTCTTCCAGAGCCTCCTTGACGGGTGCGGTAGCCTGCAGATTGATTATGTTATTGCCCAGGGCACGCCCCATCAAAAACTCCATGGACATGTAGTATACCATCTTGGGATCTTCTTTTTCATAGACCTTCTGGGTCTCAATCCAGTTGTCCATGATCTGATCCTTGAGAGCATACCCCACTGCCTGGAAAATCTGCTGGGGAGTAGCCTCCTCCAGGTCCTTACGGTAGGTCGTCTTGATGTTGTATACTACGCTGCGCTTAAACAGATCCTTGTCAAACTTCAATCTGCTTTCTCCCTTGCTGCTTTCAGCTTTGGTGTTCTCTTTCTTGGAAGGTGCATTCTTTTGTGTTGAATTCTTCATGCTCTTTCTCCTTTTTAACCCGGACCGAAGCCCTTGCATTTTCGAACCAAAGTCCCTGAGCTTCCCTACTGACTCCGGTATCCGTTTTACTCCCGGTTATTATAACATAGCCGGTATCAATATACAATTACACTTAACGATGTAAGTATCCTTGGTCAGATTCTCTCCAGGGAAATGTTGACTTTCTCTCCGTTGACAGACCACTCTTTGGTTATATTAAATTCCTTACCTTCGGTCAGCTCATCAGCCAATACCTTGCCACAGATGGCTGCGCTGTTCTTCTCGGCCAGGGCTGCCAGCTTATCGTTACCATTGATGGAGACGCGGATATGATCCATCACCTCAAAGTCGGCATCCTTTCTCATGGTCTGAATCTTGCTGATCAGCTCCAGAACAAAGCCTTCTTCGATCAGCTCCTCCGTCAGATTGGTGTCCAGAACCACAGTCATGGTATTGTCTTCCTGAGACATATATCCGGGCTTCTGTGCAATCTCAATGAGCAAATCTTCCCTGGTCAGTTCAACAGTCGTGTCATTCACCTCAAATACAATCCTGCCGTTGGCATTCAATTCATCCATTGCAGCATTGCCATCCAGACCTGCAAGAGCCTTCTGAATACCGCCCAGCAGCTTGCCGTATTTGGGACCCACGGTGCGCAGCTGAGGCTTGAAGCTGTAAGAAGTGAAGTCTCTCACATCCTCTGTAAATACAACCTCCTTCACATTCAGCTCATCTGCAATGATGGCGGTATAGAAAGCGTCCAGTCCGGAAGCCTTCCCGCCGTCTTCTGCGGTGTTTACCTTGATATACATACGATTCAGAGGCTGACGGTTCTTCACCCCTGCATCCTCTCGACAGGCATGACCCATGTTAACCGCGGAAAGAACTTCCTCCATATCCTGCTCCAGCTTCTTGTCGATCTGAGAGGTCTCTACCACAGGATAATCACAGAGATGGATACTTTCAGGTGCGGAAGCATCATTGCTTCTTACCAGATTCTGATAAATATCCTCTGTCATGAAGGGAACCATGGGAGCTGCTGCCTTACAGATGGTTACCAGTGCAGTATACAGAGTCATATAAGCATTGATCTTATCCTGTTCCATTCCCTTTGCCCAGAAACGTTCGCGGCTGCGGCGGACATACCAGTTGCTCATGTCCTCCACAAAGTCCTGAAGTGCCTTGGCTGCTTCGGGGATACGGTACTTGTCAAGGTTCTCGTCCACCTGTCCCACAACCGTGTTCATTCTGGACAGGAGCCACTTATCCATCACACTGAGCCTGTCATATTCCAATGTATATTTTGTGGCATCAAAATTGTCGATATTGGCATACAGGACAAAGAACGCGTAAGTATTCCACAGCTTACCCATGAATTTGCGCTGTCCTTCCACAACCGCCTTGCCCGAAAAACGCTTGGGCAGCCAGGGAGCGGAGCTGGTATAGAAATACCATCTGATGGCATCGGCGCCGTACTCCTTCAGGGCATCGAAGGGATCCACCGCATTGCCCTTGGACTTACTCATCTTCTGACCGTTCTCATCCTGTACATGACCAAGAACGATTACATTCTCGTAAGGTGCCTTATTGAAAAGCAGAGTGGATTCCGCCAGCAGGGAATGGAACCATCCACGGGTCTGATCCACAGCCTCGGAGATGAACTTTGCGGGGAACTGCTGTTCAAAGAGTTCCTTGTTTTCAAAAGGATAGTGATGCTGTGCAAAAGGCATGGCTCCGGAGTCAAACCAGCAGTCAAGCACTTCCGGTACACGCTTCATCTGATTTCCGCACTGAGGGCAGTTCAGGGTAATCTCATCAATGTAAGGACGGTGGAATTCTACCGTCCTAGCTGCTTCATTGCCGCTCATCCTGTAAAGCTCTTCCCTGCTTCCCACACAATGGCGATAACCACAGCCGCACTCCCAGATATTGAGAGGGGTACCCCAGTAACGGTTACGGGAAATCGCCCAGTCCTGAATGTTCTCCAGCCAGTTGCCGAAACGTCCGGAACCGATGGACTCGGGAATCCAGTTGATGGTATTGTTGTTGCGGATCAAATCCTCTTTAACTGCAGTCTCCTTGATATACCAGGATTCTCTTGCATAGTAAATCAAAGGAGTATCACAACGCCAGCAGTGAGGATAGCTGTGCTCAAACTTGGGAGCGTCAAACAGCAATCCCTTCTCCTCCAGAGCCTTCAGCACCATGGGGTCAGCTTTCTTTACAAAAACACCTGCAAAAGGCGTCTCGGCAGTCAGCTCACCCTTGCCGTCCACCAGCTGTACGAAGGGCAGATCATAATTACGTCCGACCTTGGCGTCATCTTCACCGAAGGCAGGTGCAATATGAACCACACCGGTACCATCGGTCAGGGTTACATAAGAATCACAGGTAACATAATATGCCTTCTTATTCTGCTGTCTGCAGATTTCAACCGCACAGTCAAAGAGGGGCTCGTATTCCTTGTATTCCAAATCCTTACCGGTCATCTTTTCCAGTACTTCATAAGCTTTTACACCGTTTTCACTGTCTGCCAGTCTGCCAAGTACAGTATCCAACAGTGCCTCAGCCATATAATAAGTATAGCCGTCTGCCGCCTTTACCTTTGCATAGGTCTCCACGGGGTTCACGCAGAGTGCCACATTGGAGGGCAGGGTCCAGGGTGTGGTGGTCCATGCCAGAATGTAGGCATCCTCATCCTTCACCTTAAATCTTGCAACTGCAGAGCGTTCCTTCACATCCTTATAGCCCTGCGCCACCTCCTGTGCGGACAGTGGGGTTCCGCAGCGGGGACAATAGGGTACAATCTTAAAGCCCTTGTAAAGCAGTCCCTTATCCCAGATTTCTCTGAGCGCCCACCACTCGGACTCGATAAAATTGTCGTCATACGTAACGTAAGGATTGTCCATATCGGCCCAGAAGCCTACAGTACCGGAGAAATCCTCCCACATACCCTTGTACTTCCAGACGCTTTCCTTACATTTCTTGATAAACGGCTCCAGACCGTATGCCTCTATCTGGTCCTTACCGTCCAGGTTCAGCAGCTTCTCCACCTCGATCTCCACCGGCAGTCCATGGGTATCCCAGCCTGCCTTACGGGGAACCATATATCCCTTCATGGTACGGTAGCGGGGAATCATATCCTTGATAACACGGGTTTCCACATGTCCGATATGAGGCTTACCGTTTGCAGTGGGTGGCCCGTCATAAAACATATAAGTCGGATGCCCTTCTCTGGTCTCGATACTCTTTCTGAAGATATCGTTGTCCTTCCAAAACTTTTCCACCGCTTTTTCACGGTCTACAAAATTCAAGCTGTTGTCAACCTGTCTGTACATTCTTCTCTCCCTTTCCTGAAAACAAAATAGCCCCGTCCGTAAAAGGACGAGGCTTCTTTACCTCCAAAAACCACCTGTTACACTCATACTTTCCACCATATCAACACGGCAGAGCATATGCCTTCCCGTAACGGAGGAACACCGTTCAGGGCTACCGGTACCGGAAGCCGGCATCACCGGTTTCTTTCCTTTGGTCCTGACTGCTCGGAAGTGATTTTCATCGTTTCTCTACTCGTACCGGTCTCACACCCACACCGGCTCGCTGTAACTTTCCTGAGACGATTACTCTCTTCGTCACCGCATTTCTCTGCGGATATTATATCCCTGCGCCAAATTGCTGTCAAGAAATACTTTTTTTTACCGCAGTACATGTTGCTTTCCCGTTATAAAAACTGTATACTGAAAGAGAGAGGATATTTTTTACACATGGGAGGAGATTCTGTATGACCAGGAACAAGGGCAAGATACTGTACGTTCTTCTGTCAATCAATATAGTTCCGCTGTTCATCTTCGGTATTTTGATTCTGTTATTCGGTTCGCACTGGTTTTCCCTCGCCATGAATCAGGAAGTGGAAACCGAGCTCAAGAATGTATCCCAAAACCTCATCACGACCATTGATACCGTTTATCCCGGGGATTACCGGCTGGTTGGCGATAGCAGTTATCAGCTTTACAAAGGAGACGCAGACATCACCTGTGAATATTCCCTGATTGATGCGGTCAAGGCAAACACAGGCATGGAGGTTACCCTGTTTTATCAGGATACCCGTATCCTTACCACCATTACCAATGCCGAGGGAGCCCGCATTATCGGCTCAGCCGCACCGGAAGCAGTAGTCAGCAATGTACTGGATTCAGGACAGCCCCATTTTTTCTCCAAGGCCTTAATCTATAACACCCCTTATTTCTCCTATTATGCCCCGCTGTTCAACTCCGACGGCTCTACTGTCGGGATGCTTTTCGTGGGAAAAACCACAGCTGAGGTAGATGCCGCCATTCAGAAATCCGTAAAGCCTCTGATTGTTGCTGTCATAATAATGATATTCGTAATCTCACTCTTTATCTCCCTCTATTTCAGGAAATTTGTAGCAGAGCTGTTGCAGATCCGTTCTTTCCTCGGTCAGGTTGCCACCGGCAATCTGGACACAACGATCTCTCCTGCACTCCTGAAGCGCAACGATGAACTGGGTGAGATTTCACATTCTGCATTGGATATGCAGCATTCCCTGCATGTCCTCATCGAACAGGATGCCCTGACCTCTCTCTACAATCGTCGCTCAGGGAACAAGAAGCTGCAGCAGATTATGACCTCCTCCTTCAAATATCATAACAATTTCTGCATAGCCATCGGCGATATCGATTTCTTCAAGAAAGTAAACGACACCTACGGTCATGATTGCGGTGATCTGGTTCTGAAAAATGTAGCTGCCGTCTTGAAGCAATCCATGCACGGGCATGGAGTTGCAGTTCGCTGGGGCGGCGAAGAATTTCTGCTCATTTTTGAGAATATGGATGAGGAACAGTCCTACAACCTTTTGGAGGAGCTTCTGAATAATATCCGGGCTATGGAAAATGAATACGGCTCCCATAGCATCAAGGTAACCATGACCTTCGGTCTTGTTGCGGGCACTACCCAGAATATCACTGAGCTTCTCTGTATCGCAGACAATAAACTATACTTCGGAAAAGAAAACGGAAGAAACCGAATCGTGCGCTGATTCCCTCTACTGCTCCATCTGCCTTCCCAAAAAGGTTGCTGCGGAAAGCAACAGCTTTTGCTCCACCTCTCCCATGCGCACCTTACTGTCATTCTGTAACAGCACCACACTGCCGATAATATCACCCTCACACAGAATCGGGGCGATTGCTTCCTGCTGATATTCCTCAGAACCTTCGTCGCAGATGCTGATGAAGGCTCTTTCCCCGCGGGACGCCATCACTACCTCACGATTGTGCACCTTTTCGTCCATCTGACGCCCGACGCTTTTCCCAACCAATTGCTTGTATCCGCCTGCTGCCGCAATGAATTGATCCCTATCGGCAATCAGTGCTGCATGTCCCGACACCTGGGACAGACTCTCCGCATACTGCCTGGCAAAGGTTGTCATCTCCCCTATGGGCGAATACTTTTTCAAAATGACCTGACCTTCCCTGTCTGTGTAAATCTCCAAAGGGTCAGTCTCCCTGATATGCAGGGTTCTGCGAATCTCCTTCGGGATAACGATTCTTCCCAGGTCATCTATTCTTCTAACGATTCCTGTCGCTTTCATTTTCCTTATGTTTCCTCCATTATTTTCTACATGATTTCGATTTATAGATTCCAAATCATTGGATATGGAGTTAGTATGTGGAAAATTGGTAATAATATTCGCAGTTCCTCAGAATCCTCTTATCACTCATTTGGATTTTTTGTATTTCATCTGCAAAGCGGAGGTTAATCTACATATTTATTTTCAGTCAATTGTCCACGCCTGAACGCCGCCCGGTACAGTACCGCAATAATCGCAAATGCCCTTAGTCACATCAATATTGGAATTGCAGTTGGGACACTTGATGAGATTGATCCCGGGCTTTAGCTTTATCACATGGTCATTTTTCCTAAGTATTATTTTATCTTTCCCATACTTGGAAGAAATATGATTCCTTCTAAGATACACCTTTCTCACTTCCAGACTGACCTCCACACACATCACTCCGCCCTGCTCAGATTCTCTGAAGTCAACATAATCGATAATGTCATAATCGATCATATCCGGCTGAGAATAGTATTTCTTCCCAACTTCATAGTTCAGATTGTTGAAGAACTGCTTCTTGTCAATCCCGGTACGACGCCAGAATTCCATCTGTCTTCTGTTCCGGCGCTCTTTATATCTTTTGATGGGACCGAGTATCAGATACGCATCGCACAGATAAAAGAAATAATACAGGAGCATGGCAAGAATCAGCCCGAAGAGCAATCCTTTAGAGATGTCATATGCATTAAATGTCCTGGAATTTTTCACAATATAACCAAAAGACAACAACATGGCGTAAACCAGATCCAGAAGAGCAGTAACAATCCGGTAGAAGGGCTTTTTCAGCACCAGGTCATAATGATGTTTACTCCCCAGCTCTTTCTCTGTATAGTCCAGATTGGAGGCTGCGTCACAACAGGGACAGCCTTCCGCAAAATCCTTCAACGCCCCGGTAAAACCACAGTTTGCACAGCTATGCAGTGTTTCCTCCATCTCATCGGAGCGATAGGTGTACTCGATTCTTGAATCAAAAAGAGTCTCAACATGCACCGGCTTGCCCTGCAAAAAATACTCTTTTTTGCACCGTATTCCCTGCAGCACGTCCTCGTCCTGCGTCCCATCCGTATTCCTGCTGACCAGCTTGCCGTTCGCGATATAGGTAGTCCTGATAGTAACGCCGCATTCCGTAAGCCTTCGCAAATGAAATGTCTCAGATAAAAAAGCCATATCTTTTCATCCTAACTGTTATTATTGTTATTGTTATTGTTGTTATTGTTATTATTATTTGACGAAGAACCGCCGCTGTATCCCGAGCCGGAGGAAGGGGTATAGTGTGGAATAATGGTAAATTCCTTGTCCGACAAAAAGATACCGTCAATTCCTCCGTCAATACATCTTGCCGCTATCACTTCCATCGTATGAACCTCACTGCTGATCAATGAAATATTCTCCTTACCGCACTTCACGGTAGCACCTTTATTTTGCGCAAGGAAGTCATAGATTCGCTCCAGTTCCTCTTTCGACAGTTCATAATGCTTTGTCAATTCTATACAGCGCTTCATCCTTACCAGTTCTTCGTATGTTTCAGGTTCAAATCTCATGTCGGAGCTCCTTATCTATATAATAGAATTCTATGTTTTGAAACGGAAGATTGATCGCCTGAATGTGATAATAGGCGTTGTTCTTCTGTTTCAGATAGTGATAGTCCCTCAAGGCTGAGGTTGTGAAAAATAGATTATTGGGAGTATCCGCTGAGAATTCCTGCGCGTATTCCCGGAACAAATGGGAGATATCATAAACATAATACTCCTCCTCATTCTCCTTCGCATGCTCCAATACCCCTTTGTAGATCTGATGCGTCGCGATATGTCTCTGTTTTGTTCTTCCCTCATCGCCGTAGGTCACAAGGTCACCGCCGAGCAACATGAGATACAGGGAATTATTCTCCGGATAATCACATTCCTGATTTATCATATCCTTCCTCATACGAATCTTTATCCTGCTGACCGGTGTCACATAGACGATATCACGGGATGGTTTCAATATCTGCGACATCAACTGATAACGCACCCCATCAACCTCAAGCTCAAATACCTCAGTACTATAAATATATTGCAGCCTCGTATCACCTGCTATGATCTGTTCCAGGGAGGGATAGGCTGATTCCTGTTTCACCGGCAGATATCCTCTGGGATCCTCCAGGCGCATCTTCACAACATATTCATATACCGTTTCGTCATTGTACCGGTCTTTCTGATACCCTCTGTCCTGATACATCTGTTGCTGCAGCAGACAGGTATAGCTCTTGCCTGTGCCATACACATTTTTCACAAAAGGGCAACCCGTTTGACACAAATACAGATACCCACACTTGGTGCAGTCCTCATGGAGCGGCTGTTTATTGTGATTGCAGAACATCTTCTGATTGGCGCACTTTAATATCGCCTCAACCGTGTCGGTAAAAATGTTGCCGTAATAGTAGTCCTTCTGTTTCTGTCCTCTGACACAGGAATAAATATCTCCGTTGCGTTCCAGCAGGAAAAACTTCTCTCCACAGTTATCACAATTGGAACAATATCCGGGACCGAATTCGTCGAACCACGGACCGTTCACTCCGTGGTCCAGGTTGGTGCCGTCGAACTCCTCATGCATCCTTTTGTAGAATGCCAACTGTTCTTCCTCGCTCATGGCATGCAGGAGTCCGCTGGAATTGTAATCAAATCCAATCATAAAATTGAAGTCATTCATATCCAGGCAGGTGTTTTGGTCTAAGAACCTGATATCCTCCACAATACTGTCCAGACACTCGTAATGCTCTTTAAAAATCGTGGCAGACACCTTTTTGTGATTGGGAATCTCCGCTAACAGACTGATATTCCTGCATATTTTGTCCAGCGTCTCTTCCCCTGCCTTGGTAACTCTGTATTCCTTATGTAAGGACAAGGGCAGATCCAGACTGCCGGATATCGACACGTTGAACTCCTTTATGGTATCAATATGTCTGTCCAGACCGTACAGGTTCGTCTTGATATGCGGCTTTCCCACCTTAAAACCTGCAGCCGTGATAATGTCCCGATTCTCCTGATAGTATTCACTGATGTACTGAATCAGACTGTGAAAATCATCCTTCGACAAAGTGGTGACCTCACCGCCATGCAGCGAGATATGAAAGGGAATCACATGGGATTCTCTGAATTTCATCACCGCATATCGCAATGTTTCAAGGCTATCCTGTCCCTTCCCATCATCCACCGTCTGATCTTCCAGATAACAATATCTGCACTGCATATTGCATGCCATGGTAGGCACATACAACAAATGTATATATTTATTCTCCATAAAAGCTGATCCTTACGTTGGTTTCCTTAAAAGCTCTTTCGTCGATGGACACCCCTTGCGGTAACTTAATCTTTTCCAACGAATCGCAGCGTCTGAAGGCAGAAGACCCGATTTCCCGCAAAGAGCTTTCCCGGGAAATACTCACTTTGCATAAACTGTGATTGCCGTAAAAGGCATGCCCGCCGATTCTCTCCACATCATCCGGTATCTCAATCTCGGTAAGGGCACTACAATTCTCAAAAGTATTGCCACGTATTTCCGTAAGGCTTTTCGACAGCTTAACATAAGTAAGGGAAGTACACCCATAGAAGGATTCTCCTCCCAGAGCCGTGAGGCTGTCCGGCAGTTCAATGCTTTCCAGGGAAACACAACCATAGAAGGCACCTCCGCCAAGGTATTCCAATCTCCGAGGCAATTCCACTGATTCAAGACTCCGACAATTTTTAAATGCCTGCCCGTGAATATCGGTAATCGTATCGGGAAGCGTAACCTCCTTGAGAAATGGCATATTGGAGAAGGTATTCCCTCTCATGCCAACCACCTCTTCTCCCTCATAGGAATCCGGGATCTCAGCCTCCGTCATATTCGTAAGCCCAAAGGTGTAAAATCTCACATAGTAACCGTCCTCAGACTCCTCATACATAATTCTGGGATTGACGAAGGTAAGCAGGGCTCCCACGATTGCTGCTGCCAGCAATACCACCCTGATCTTTCCGCTGTTGTCCGGCACAAGAGAAACTTTGACATTCATCACAATGTTGGAAATCCTCTCCTGGGGTCTTGATTTGATCTCTTTTTTGAGATAGCTCATCAATTGATAACGGTTCGTCAGAATACCGTATACCACCAACAAGGCGAGACCCAGGACATAGATATATATCGGCAAGTGGAAAAATATCATGGCAACATAAAGATACAGCAATACCGCATATATGATGTTCAGTATATTCTTTCTCCGAAGTACCTCCGCAGGAATCTGACCCTTCCAGTCTGTCATTCCGGTTCGGTTCATTTCCCGCTGCAGGAAGCTTTCAATGCACTTCTCTTCCGGCATTGAAAAAATCGGGTCAAAATCCGTCGGTCTCACCAATGTTTTGTGAATCGTTCCGGTATTGGTCGTTTCTGAATCCGGTGACATATTCACAAAGCTTAGCTTGGGCTCAATATTCGAGCCCCCTCTCATGCTTTTCAATATCTTGAGTGGCACAAGGATAAAGGCTCCTACAAATACTGCCATAAAGTCAACCAATGCAATACCGGTAGTAACAAAGAAATCAAAGAACAATAGGACTGCCACCCTGATCCAGAACATAATCCAAAACACTTTTTTCTTTTGTCTTGGAGCAATCAAGCCGGCAAGCGGCGACAGTACGAAAATGGACATGTGGATTGAAACAAATGCCTCCATTCCCAATGCCTCTGCCAGACCAAACATATTACCTTCAAACATATGCGCCTCCTCCAAAGAGCTTTTGAACCTCTTCCCTTCCCGGCGGATTCAGCGGTAACGGGAAACGGGAAATGGCGATGGCTGAGCATGCACCGGCAAAGCGCACGATTTCCTCGTCCGTCATATGATGCAACAGACCATAAACACAGCCTGCCTTAAAGGTATCGCCTGCGCCCAGAGTGCTGCGTACCTCTACCCGAAAAGGTCTGGTATAATGTGCGGGCTGCCCCTTTCTGCCATCCATCTTAACTTGCACCCCCAAAGAGGCCAGGACGGTTGCTGCTGTGCCGGTTTCTCCGCCCGGCAAAAAATATTTTTCACTGATTTCCGAATATTCATCAGGCCGCAGGAACCCATCCTTCAGAAAAAAAGAATGCGTCCCCAGAATCTGACCATAAAGATACACTGAATCGTTCATTTGCTTTATCCCCCTTTTTATGAGTATATCACATTTTCCGCCATTACACGATATTTTCCTTCCGTAATTTTCATCTGAATATTTTCATCGCGTCAGGTTGACTATAACGTTTCCCTATCATATACTTACAGTATAAATAGGGTGTGCCTGCGCTTCCCGTAAACTCTAAATAGGA
>CALZBR010000021.1 GCA_945621435.1 uncultured Lachnospiraceae bacterium | reverse complement strand
TCTGTGACAGGCAACTAGGTTAGTTGTAAGTCAGGCTGAGAGGGGCGCAACACCAATCTGCTTACCATTTAACTTAGCTGTTACAAGCCCCTCTTTTGTTCTTTGACGTAAATCCATAACTTCCTTCTCACTCTGGTCAAAAGCAATTTGTATCTGCTTAATAGCCAACTTCCTAAAGTAGTTGTTAAGACCTTTAAAGATTTCATCCTCATCTGTTCCTTGGAGTTCTATCTTGTCACTGATGGAAGACAAGTACACCTCGCTATCTATATAGCGTTCTTTTAGGAAAACAAGGTTTATCCCCCTATCAACCAACTTAAAATACATTTCGACTCCTTCCTCAGCATTCCTGCTCATACGAGAAACAGAATCGAAAACGATAGTATCCCCCTGTTTTAGTTTCCCCAGTAATTTATCGAACTCTTTACGGTTTTGGAACTTGGTTCCCGTGTACACTTCGTACACCATTTTCGCTTCCGGGAATTCTGCCGCAATATTTCGCACTTGTCTCTCGATTCGCTGTTTTGGGAGTTGATATTCTACAATAACCATACACCATTTCTTTTTCCTCCTATGTCGCAAATTTGACCTCTTATCGAATATGTATCAAAACCAATACCTTATGTTTTCTTTTCATTCAGGATTACCCATTGTTAAAAATGAAGCTCGTCACTTTTGGTACTTACATATGGCAGAATTTTTTCTTCTTTTTTATTTGCGGAAGGTTTGGGTGCATCGAGAAGGAAGTTTGTGGTACACCCTATCTTTACACGCATTTGCGGAAGGTTTACATTGCTACCCCACCTTGTAGCCCATAGGGTATCCTGACACTCCCCAGAGCTTCCATGCTCCTTCTTTTGATTTTATGAGCTCTCCATCTAGCGTGTACGTTCTGCAGTCTGTTTTTATCAGGCAGTAGCAATCGTTTCCTTCATAATGCACCAGCTCCACGCTGTATATCTCGTCTACTATGAGCCTGTCTGATGCTTTGAGCTCATTTCGCCTGTACTTATAGCGCCTCGTTCCATCGCTTTCCACTCTTTCTATGCTAACAGTTCCATCTTCGCTCTCTTTTTTCACTTCTCTCTCAAGCAAAACGGGACCCTTAGCTTCATATATATTCATATTACTTTTGGCATTTACGCCAAAATGAGACAACGCTTTCTCAATCTCTGGAACTGCTGCTTCTTGCTCCTCTCTTGCCTGTCTTTCCCAGTTTTCGATGGTTTCCTTTGCTTTTGCAATCCATCTGTACGCAGACGCTCTGCTTTTACCTGAAAAAGCCATGTACTCCTTCGCAATTTCAGAGTCCTTCTCTCCTTTTCTGAGCATTCCAATAAGACGCTCCAAGTGCTTTGCCTTTGCAGCGTTGTTTCTCTTTGCTCTTTCCTTTTCCATCTGCCTCTGGGTGATGCCACTTACTACTATTTCTTCTTTGCTCATACCAAGCATCTCGATAATTCCCTGTCTGCTTGCTTCGTAATAACCATTTGGATACCGATGCTCTGTAGCGATTGCTTTGCCATCTTCCCATTCTATTTTCTCTGTTTTTCCACCACGATGGGTGTTAGCATTTTTAATAAGCCCATAAACTTCTCCTTCTGGAAGTGGCTCATCAAAATAAGAGTTAAATCTTCTTGTTTTTTCTTCCGCTATTGTTGCTTTGTTTATCTGACGCTGGAGGCTGTAATAGATGTGAAGCATCACTTCTCTTCCCTGTCCTTTACTCATACCCCTGTACTCAGCAAGTTTTTCAATGGACTTGATTTTTCCCTGGATATTTCTTCTCTCTATCAGCTTGCTTTCGAACATAATCACTTCGTTACGACTTATTACCGGTGCATTTTTGTCGAGAATATGCTGGTAGTTCCTGCGTTTTTTAGCCTGTTTTGTGATGCTTACAACTTTGGAAGCCTTTGCCTTCCTGCCTGGCTTCTTAGGTGCTTCTTCTGATAAATCAACACCAAAAAATTCACACAACACATCCACATCGTAGTAGCAGTCTGCATTTATTTCCTGCAGCGTTGCCATACGGCCATTCTTTGTGTGCATTGTGCCAGGCAAGCGACAGATTCTTGGGGCATCCGTTACTTTTGTGTCTACTTCCACAAAATTTTTGTCAAAAATACTCTGTAAATAGGTAACGACATGGGCATAGAGTTTTTTATGCTTGTGAAGTGCTTCCTTGCTACTTGTATCAATTGCTTCTTCGTAAAGGAAAAGCATCTGGATTCCACGACCGGAAAGTGTAACAAGAGTAGGCTTTACCATCGCTCCTTCTTCAACCAGTCTATCCACCTTGAAAAGCACCTCTTTTACAATGCGGTCCCCTTCTTCTATCGTGTAGTGGTCCTGCACTTCCTTACCTTTCATGATGTCGAAATCAATCATGAAACCGTTGATTGCGACGCAATCCTGTTCTTGCCTAAACCATCCCCACTTGTTCGTTCCTTCGTTGTACCTGTACTTTCCACTAAACTGATTCACTGTTATGTAGCTGTCTTTTTCTCTTCCTTGTATGTACTGCTCTACAAAGCTCTCCTTTTTTCTTACACAGTAAGGAACCATCGGCTTGTAGGGCTTTCCTTGGTCGTTAAGTCTCTCCTCACCTTTGTAGCAATGGAAAACTGCACCAGTCCCACCTCTTGAAAGCACATCGTAGTAAGCAAGTGCCTGTGCTTCTGGTGTTAGTGGCCCGTCTACTATTCTGTTGTAACTCTTGAGTGGCTCCATACGATGCGCCTCCTTTCTTTGATATGCTCTTTCTGCTTTCTTCCAAACCTTCCGCAATTCTCTTCCCTACAGAAACAAAAAAAGCGGGAGCACCAACGCTCTCCGCTTCTGATTGTTTTTTTGCAAAAGAAAAGAACACTGGCTCCTCGTCTGTGTCCCCACATACCAATGCTCTTTTCTTTTTATTCTGACCCCTACCCCTATTGGTAGGGGCTATGGTCTTTATATGTTAAAAAGCTCAGGCCGCGACTCCTTCACTTTTGTAACCGATTGTAATTGTATTAGACGAGGATTTCTTCTACAATTCGTGGGGATTAAGTTTTCTATTCACATATGAAAACAGTTTCAAAAAAACACCCTTTAACTGCTTCCAAGGTAATATGAAAAAATAACTTTCTGTTTTTTTATCCAACGAACTGCAAAACGAAAAACCTCCGCCGTTCTTTGTATAAGTGATAAAACTTTTTTCACTTTTTTCTACAAAAAAAAGAGCAACCTGTTTCGATTGCTCTTTCTACGCCTATCGCTATTGATTTGCAATTTCCATCCACTCTCCATCGTAGGTGGCTTGGTAGAGCTGGAATCTGTTTGCTATCTCCAGCTGTATCTCCTCCCCTTCGTACATCTCCTCCACCACTTCCCTGTAGTATGGTATCAAGTCCTCAAACCACTCGTCGTGGTGCAGGAACCTTTTGAAAGGCTTACCATTCCCATCCTTTAGCCACACCTTGTTTGTAAATCTGCTCAGTTCCTTTGCCATACGCTACACCTTCCTTTCCTAGGGCTTCTGTTATACCGTATTTGAGGAAGGTTTGCAACAGCTTTTTTAATGAGAACTCCTAGTCTTTTGGTTGTGTAATATAAAGAAGCAATAGAAGTGTAAAATTTTTTGCCGTTCCTATCCGGCACTTGCGCATTGTGCCGGACAGGTCGGGCATTATTCGGGCAAGTCTACCTTGCCGACAAAAGAATAATAGATTTCAATTTCCTGCCTGCGGTTTTTGTTCTCGTCATAGCTGCACTCATGCACTACGATTTTCTCGATAAACTCCCGCAGCAGGGTAGGGGTAAGTTCCTCAAAGCTGGTGTACTTGCGGACAATGTTCATAAACTTCTCGGCGTTTACCGTGGCTTCCTGCGCCTTTGCAAGTTCCCCTTGCAGTTCGGCGGCACGGTCTTTAAGCTGCCGCTGCTCGGCTTCATAGTCTGCCGACAACTCCGCAAACCGTTCATCAGAAATACGCCCGGTCACGCTGTCCTCATAAAGCCGCTTGAAGATAGCGGACAACTCGGCTATGCGCTTCTCGGCTGCGTCCAGTTCCTTTTTCTTGGCGGCGTTCCTGCGCTTGCCCCCATCCACGAAAGAAACCGAAAAATGCCAAACGCTTCTTTTGATTTTTTTCATCACTACTACGGTAGCCCCATACCTTTCTTCCAAATGGCTGCGGTATTCTTTTCATCACTACTACGGTACGCAAGACCGTTTTGGGCAAATTTCCCCGTCACTTTCTACAACAACAGGAATGTGCGGTCTGCCAAAAATGGGCGCAAAAAAACGCCACGGACTTTCAAAAAATCTGTGGCGTTGCAGCTTGGTCGATATTCAATTTTCATTTCCATAATGTGAGGGGAGCGACAGCACTTTAGTCTGTCGCTCCCTTGATTACCCATCAGCGGAAACAGGCAGGGCTGTCAACGGCGGCGCATTTATGCGCCGTTCATCTTGACCGTTGACTGCTCCGGCTGATTCCGCTACTTGTGGGAGAGTATCGGTTTTGTGGCTGGTTCTGTGAGAATTGTTATATTCAGTTGCTTCACGCTGATTAGCATTTCCTGCTTGCATTTCGGACAGTATAGCGGGTAATTGATTAAGACGGTATCACTCCGTATTCGGTCACGGGTCTTATTGCCGCATACGGGGCATAACAGCCAATTAGTTTTTTCCAAATTCACCACCTCAATCCTCTACGGTAAATATTTCTTCAATCGAAACACCAAACACCTTTGCTATGTTCCACGCTAATACAAGCGAGGGATTGTACTTTCCCTTTTCAAGATTTCCTATTGTTTCTCGGCGTACTCCTACTTTAGCCGCAAGTTCTTCCTGCTTCATGTCATACTTTGCTCTAAACTCTTTAATCCGATTTTTAATCATTTTCTGCGCCCTTTCGTTCTTTCACTTCTAAGACAATAAGGGCGGCGGTAAAAGCAAAAATCGCAACAGCGAAACTCAAACCAAACGCTGTGGGAACAGCTTTTGTACCACCATAAGCATAAGAGCAAATGAACATAAAAGGAACAAGAGAAATCACTTCTGCCATAAAAGCAAAGGTGGATGCTTTTTGAACATTGAGCTTAAAAAATTCATCTGGTATAACCCAAAAATAACGAAGATAGTAGGCAAACCCGAAAAATCCATACAGACCTGTATTTTCTGTTGTCCACCCTAAAATTGCTATCAATGCCAAAAGAGATAAAAAGCCTAAGTAGTTTATTTTGCGCTTCATGATACGCCCTCCTTGAATATGTGGTATATTTCGCTCTTTATGCTATAAATATACCACATGGAGATAGAGGCTGTCAATAGACTTCAAAGAAAATTTACAACACGCTCACAAAAACCGTATAAGAAATTGGAGCAATAACACTTTGTTACTGCTCAATTTTTCTATGGCTGCCTTGCTGTACGGAATAGCGGCGGGGCGGCTGTCCTTGTTCTGTTTTTTGATGTGCTTCTTTATTAACCATGAGCATTAGTTTAGGGGTTCTCTATTTTCTCCTCATCGACTTGTTGTTCTCTATTCCCAATCCAATAAAGAAGAAGTCACCAATCTCCGGTCTCTTGCCCTGCCCGTTGTAGTAGACAGACACGAGGTTTTGGAACTTGAACCTCATTGACCTATCTGTTACTTGGATGAGATATTCAGACTCGGTTAGTTGGTACTCACTTATGTGGCTTTCTACTATTTTATCGTCTTCTTCTGTTACTTCGAATGGGTAGCAATACTCTGCGCTTCTTGTGCTGATGTACTCCCTTCTCCTATAGTCTCCCACTGTTAGGTTGCATACCACTGCCATCTTTATGTGGGAATGTAGCATAAGTCTAAGCACTATGGATAGATTGCTACTTGGACGATATGCGTCGTCTGAATTTCCACCTTCTAGTCTTCTAATCCACAGTTCTGCTTCTTCCTTTGTCATAGGTACCCCCTACCAATTTATCAATAGATTTTTTTACCCTTTTAATCAGCCCCTCTCAAGCAAGCTTTGGCAGCTTAAGAAAGGATTTTCCTTGCTCACATTTGCGGAAGGTTTTCCAATTCCACAGAAATCTTTGATTTCGTCTTGGAATGGACTCCGTTAGGAGCAAGTTCTATTTTAACTGTTGGTCATGCGTTTGTACAGAGTAAAAATGGTTCTTTCTTACTTGGTTTTGCTCACAAAAAATTGCGGTAGGTTTATCAAAAAGTTGGTTGTTCATTTCCCACCAAAGCCCACGCAGCGAAATGTTGCACAGAGAAGTATCTGGGGTTTTGGAAAGGATTCACAGAAATGAAAAACTTGGCAAACGCCTTATTGAACGAGATGCTTTCTAGTGGTAACCTAGAAGCTGTTGAAGTCGCAATTGAAAAATTGAAAAGGAAAAAAGAACAAAAGGACTTTGCTATTCAGCAGTTTGGTGACGAACCAAAGCACGAATTTAAGAAGAAAGGAGATACATACCAAGAGCAGTACAGATACTCCACAAGGATAAGCGGAAAGCAGGTTTCTTTTACCAGCAAGACACCGGAGGGGGTCTATCAGAAGGTTTGGGACTATTTCAACACCGGCAAAAGGCACCTTGCTAAAAATGCTTCGCTTGCCGAAGTGTTTGAGGCTGCTTTCGAAGTTCGTAAGCTCGACCACTCTAAGTCTTCTGAAACCTACAGAAACGAAAAAATCGACTGGAACCGCTTCTTAAAGGAAAGCAAACTTGTGAAGATGCCCATTAAAGATGTCTCTGTATACGACCTTACCGAGTTCTTTGGTGACATCATTGGTCGAGGTTGCCTTACCAAGAAGGCCGCTACCAAGCCTCTTACCATTCTCAAGTACACCTTCGACTACGCTGTTGAAAATGGCTACTGCGAACACAACATCGCTCGTGAGGTAAACCTAGGAAGGTACAATTTCAAAGCGAAGGAAGAGGTTGACATCTTTTCTGACGATGAGGTTGACACGCTGCTCACTTACATCGAGTCCCTTCCTCAAACTGTTTATACCTTGGCTGTAAGACTCGACTTCTGTTTCAATATGCGCATCGGAGAGTTGCGAGCACTTACTTGGGATGATGTGGACTTGGATAGCAGAACTGTTCGGATTCATCACCAAGTTGTCATGCAGGAGGTGAATGGCAAGAGAACCACCATTGACCTTCCATACACGAAGGGTGGGCGTGAGTCAGGCATTAGAGAGCTTCATCTGTCTGACGAAGCAGTTGAGATTCTTTTGGAACTCAAAAAGATTAACGGACACAAGCACTACATCCTCCAGTCCAAGGGAAAATTGCCTATCACCACAAAGCATTTTAACAACCATTTGAGGGCTTTTTGTGATGAGTGTGGGGTAACTTACCATTCAAGCCACAAAGTTCGCTATTTGGGCATTACAAAGATGTTTGAAGCTGGCATTGATGAGGTGACCATCCAAAAAAGTGCCGGTCATTCTACCATCGACATGACACGCCACTACAACAGGGACAGGCGAGCCTGCTCTGTAGATGTTGAGGTATGGAACAACTTGTTTGGTCGTCAAAAAAGAGCGTAAAAAAAAGAGAGGTCTAACGGGGTCTAACACCCCGAAGTCCTCTCAAACCCCTTAAAACAAGGGAAAAATAGCAATGCGGATAACAGGACTTGAACCTGCACGGGAGTGCCCACCAGAACCTAAATCTGGCGCGTCTGCCAATTCCGCCATATCCGCCTAACCAAATGAATTCCGCCATATCCGTTCAGTTATTTACCCTCCTCGGGTCAAATAATTATAGCCACATTGTCCTCCACTTGTCAAGACCCTCCTATCTTGAGTTTAACCGGTTCCTTTAAATAATACTTAGCACACTCGAAAGCATTATGCTAAATCAGAATCCTATCCCCCAGATACTCGCAGACTCTCTCCACATCATAATTCGGGGAAAACTTCATTACAACATTGTACATGGCCTCTAATTCTTCCTGCTCCATTTCCAGTTCCTCCGCCATAACATTCAGGCTCTTCCCTTTCCTCGCTTTTTTACAAAGCTGGTACAGAAGTCGTTTTTGTTCTCCTTCCCTCTTCCAATCCTTTTCCAAATCCCGTAATGCTTTACACATATTCTCACCCTCCTCAATCACTTTTCTACTTATTTGGTTATTATCCAGATGTACTGCCAGCGCCTTCTGGGTCAATGTCGATAGATTCTGAAATTCCTCTCTTTTAAACAGACTGCTGAGCTTTTTCTTATCATACCTCGCCTGCATGGCTTCAATGAACTGGCGCAGTTCTGTATGATAATTCTCCACTTCTATTCCATACTTTACTGCATGCTTTGGGCATAAAAACAAAGCATCTCTCTCCAGTTCCGCTTCCCTATTCCTATTTGATTTACACTTTTCATGTAATTCTACAGGATCCTGTGGCCGCACCTCTAACCTGCCTTTATAAACGACGTTGGATATAATTTCTGCCGCATGTTCCGGCTCCCGAACAAATTCCTTGTCAATAATATCGTATTTTCCCATGCTCCTCCTTCCGGCAAAGAAGCTGGCCCATTCTGTATAAAAAAGGAACAGCAAAAAAGACAAACCGCTTTGCCAACTAGTTTCCGTATTTTCTTGTACTTTCTGTGAAAAAGTTGGCGAATGCCAATGACATCCTAACGGATGGTTACGATTTTCACTTTCCCGTCGGTCTGACCGAATGGTTACCGATGAAATGATTATAGAATATGTCACAGGAAAAGTCAAGAAGTGTGTCTGTCAGAAAGAATCAGGAGATCTCCCCCTGCAGGATGAACAGGATCTCCCGGAATAACGCCGGATTATCAAAAACCACCATTGCCAGAGCTCCTGTGGCCCGATTTAAGCCATGAAAAAGCCTGGCAACAGAGTGAGTGTTGTCCTTCTGCGAAGTCTCTCTGAGATACCCCTTCTCATCATAGGCAAACCGGCTGTCCATGACCATTACGACCTTGGGATAATCCTTATTCTCCAATCTCTCCTGCTTACCATTCGCCCCCTCTGTATCCGTACTTACCGGTGGAAGAGGCAGATATTGATAACCTTGTTTCTCATAATGCTCCAGCATCCAGCCCAACTCCTCCCGATTCCCGGCATAGGTCATCTCCACCAAAGGGAACGGTCCTCTTCGTCTCCCCTTTTTCAGATTTACAAGATTCTGGATAAAATTAGAAAGCTGTGCATTGGCACGGATCCGGTTCGTCAGTCTGTAAGCCACATACTCCGGCAGTTCCGAAAGTCTCTCCGCAACATTGCTCTCCCGCTCTTCAGGGCTGAGCACCTCCTCGTACACATAGGAGATGACGACAGGGCAGGAGTTCTCTTTTGCAAAGTCAACCAGATGTCGTAAGAATTCTTCCGACATACGCTGCCCTTCATCCACGCACACACAGGCATATTGCGCCAGATGTTTCCAAAAAGCTTCTGTATGTTCTTCCAAAGTCTCCAATGCATACAGTTCCACTCTCTTCAGGATTTTTTGTAAACGGTTCAACTCTTCCGAGGAGTTGCCAAAGTGCAGAACTGCCACCCTCTGTTTTACCGATAACTGCATGGCAATATCAAACAACAGCAACGTTTTTCCTGTCCCGGGCAGACCACAATAGCCCTGAAACAGATTACCTCTTGCAATATCTGCAAGGATTTTCCCGCGGATATCCCTCTGCTGAGAGGTCAGGAAATAATCCCGCCTAAGAAAACGGTCAGGCTCCGTCAGCGGTGAAATCATATACCTTTCCTCGCTGAAAAGGGACTCGATATTCTCTGTAATACAATCGCACAAAGGGCTGAGGATTCCCCTCAGTTCAGAGACTTTACACTCTACCAAACGGTCCCCGTTGGTCAGACGAAAGAGGAGGTTTTTACTGCTGACGTAGGTATACAGATACACATGCTTTCCCAAAGAAGAGAGATAGTGCCTGTTTAAAAGTAATTGTTTTTTCAACTTCTCCTCGGAAACCGCCTGGCTTTTCAGCTCTATATTCACCACCCTGTCCCGGGTAATCTGAAGAAGATCCAGCTCTTTTCCAAGCTTCGGAATCTGAAAAGAGTAGAAAAAGGACAGTCGATCATATGTCCCGGCTTCCTCGCACAAGAGCTCCGCCAGATCCCGGAGTCCGAGAATCTCCCAGCTTCTGATTCGCAGACTATATTCTCTACCTGACAGGTGCTTTTCGTATTTCGCCAAAAGCTTTTCATCCAACATTCTGGTTAACGCATAAATATTGACTGCTCTCATGTGTCCCTCCCCTTATGAAAAAAGCTACACACCTTTGTTGATGTGTAGCATATTTTTATCCCACCAGCAGATACACAAAATATCCTGCATAGCATATTAACATTGTGATACCCAGGGCTCTGGTCAATTTCTTTTTTCTGACCACACCAAGCCACAATAAAACAGTCGCGCCGATACAGATGAATGCATCTATCACGAATTTGGGAGCAAATGCCACAGGAGTAATCAGTGCCGTGGTGCCTACAACAAACAGGATATTGAATATATTGCTGCCCACGATATTTCCGATGGCAATATCCGCATTGCCCTTCTTTGCAGCAGTAACGGAGGTCACCAGCTCAGGCAGGGAAGTCCCCAGCGCCACAATGGTAAGACCGATGATCCTCTCGGAAATACCAAGCTTCTGGGCAATACCGGTAGCACCGTCCACGGCAAAGTCGCTGCCGAATACAATCATGGCAACGCCGATTACGATAAACAGAAGCAGCTGCCAGACAGGCTTTACCTTCACCTCTTCTTCTGAGTTATTCATATTTTTCTTCGCCATGACAAACAGATACACACAATATACAATGAAAAGTGCCCAGAGAATGACACCTTCTATCAGCGTAATCTTATTGTCGGTGTATCCCAGGCCAAGCAATACCGCAGATATTATAATTAAATACGGAATCTCATATCGCACCGTGGACTCTGCGACCTTAATGGAAATAATCGTGGCTGTCAACCCCAGAATGATCAGGATATTGAGCAGATTGCTTCCCAACACATTACCGATGGTAATATCTGCTACACTGGCTGCTGCCGCACCTGCATTTGCAGCCTCCGCATTTCCCTTGAGCGCCGAGGAGATACTCACTGCTGCCTCCGGTGCACTGGTGCCCATGGCAACGATGGTCAACCCGATAATCAGCTGTGGAATTCTTAATTTGGTAGCCACACCCGCAGCACCATCCACAAACCAGTCTGCTCCTTTAATGAGCATAACAAAGCCCAACACCATCAACCCTAACTGAAGCAAAATTTCTAACATTCTCTTGTCCCCTATCCCTTCCGCAACAAAAAAGGCGAGCTCTTTGTTGCATACAAAATATTGCAACAAAAGTCTCGCCACTTGGTCACATACCGGATTTTATCAATCGTACTGACGATATGCAAGCATATGAAATATATGCCGACTACTCCCTTTTGTACATAACATATCATAACAAAAGGGCGCAGTACTTGTCAACAGGATTCTACCAAACATTACTCCAGACACATTACTCCAGAATAATTCTGTACTCATTCCTTCCAAGGGTAATGATAAACCCTGTCTTTATCTCAACCATCTGCGTAATCCTTTGACCGTTGACCATTGTTCCGTTAGAGGAACCAACGTCTCTTAAGCAGAACTGATTGTTAACCACACTGACCTCACAATGTCTCTCTGATACGGCACCGTCTGTAGGAATTGCCAGATTACATACATCTTCTGAAGAAGCAACTCTCTCTTCCTCTTCTTTTTCCTTACGAGCCTCTTCACTGATAAAAGGCAGGGTTACGTATTCTCTTTTTCAGAAGCGTTTCCCGATTTTTCTGATGATCTTTCTATCAATTCTGATCAGGAAAAAGGTACTCATCGCCACACTGGCAATCTCTGCAATGGGAAATGACCACCAGATCAGGTTCACATTGCCGCTCAGCGAGAAGAGATAGGCAACGGGAAGCAGGACACAGAGCTGCCTGGCGATGGATACACACATGCTGTAGACTCCGTTACCCAGAGCCTGGAAGGCACTTCCCACCACAATACAATACCCCGCAAAGCAGAAGCTCAGACAGATGATGCGCAGTGCAGGAATGCCGATTTCCAAAAGCTCCGGCGTGGCGTTAAACAGCAGGATGAGCTGCCCTGGTATCAGCTCCATGACTGCCAGTCCCACCAGCATGATACCCACCGCAAAAGCGATACTGCTCTTCATAGTCTTCACCACCCGTTTTCTTTTACCGGCACCGTAATTGTAGGCAATGATGGGAACCATACCGTTGTTTAGTCCAAAGACCGGCATGAAGATAAAGCTCTGTAATTTGAAATAGATTCCAAACACAGTCTGGGCCGCACCGAAAGCCTCCAGAATCAGATTCATACCATAGGTCATGACGGAGCCGATGGCCTGCATGACAATAGAGGGAATACCCACCCTGTAAATCTGCCCTATCAGGCCAATATCCGGACGGAATCCCCGGAAGGAAAGCTTCAGTTCATGGTTTGCCTTCAGGTTAAAAAGAATTGCCAGTACTGCAGCTGTCATCTGTCCGATGACCGTAGCCCAGGCAGCTCCCGCAACTCCCATGGAAGGGAAACCGCAATAACCGAAGATCAGGATGGGATCCAACACCAGATTGATAATGGCTCCTACTCCCTGGGTAATCATGGTATAAAAGGTCTTACCGGTAGACTGAAGCAGTCTCTCAAAGGTCATCTGCATAAAAATACCGATACTGGCGGTACAGCAGATAGAAAGATAGGTTGTGCCGTAATCCTCAACCACCTGAAGAGTGGTCTGACTGGCATAGAAGGGTCTGCTGGCGAAGAGACCAATCAAAGCAAAAACAACAAAACTCAGCAGTTCTATAAAGATGCCATTCACCGAGATGGCATTGGCTTTTTCGTAATTTTTCTCCCCAAGGGTCTTAGAGAGAAAAGCGTTGAGGCCCACCGCCGTCCCGGCAGAAACGGCAATCATCAGGCTCTGGATAGGGAAGGCCAGAGATACCGCCCTGAGAGCCAGCTCATCGATTCTGGACACAAAGATACTGTCCACAATATTGTACAGTGCCTGCACCAGCATGGAGATCATCATCGGCAGGGACATGCTGATCAGCAGCCTGTTCACGGGCATGACGCCCATCTTGTTTTCCGACTGACCCTGTTTCGTGTGCCCGATTTCTGTCCGTTTGGCATCTTTCTGCCCGAACTCCTTCTGCTTGTCCTCTGTAGCCCCAATGTTCCGATTTGCCATTTCCTCATCCTCTTCTTATCTTTATTTCCACTTTATCTTCTCGTGAAAACAGAGTAGTCGCCCCCCTGCTTTCATTATGAAATTGCAAAAAAATAAGCCTCGATAACCGAAGCTTTAGTGAAGCACGCGGGAATCGAACCCGCGACAACTTGATTAAAAGTCAAGTGCTCTACCGACTGAGCTAGTGCTCCATATTATGCACTACGCAAACAGGGCTAGCTGGATTCGAACCAGCGAATGCAGCAGTCAAAGTGCTGTGCCTTACCGCTTGGCGATAGCCCTATATTTTACACCAAGCGTGTCCCCAAGACACGTCTTTCTAAAAAAGGGTGGATAAAGGGATTCGAACCCTTGGCCTCCAGAGCCACAATCTGGCGCGCTAACCAACTGCGCTATACCCACCATATTACCAATCGAGGAGCACAGACTCTCATCCTGCTCCACGAAATGTGCCCGAAGGGATTCGAACCCCCGACCCACGGCTTAGAAGGCCGTTGCTCTATCCAGCTGAGCTACGGACACACAAATCAGTTCATAGCAAACCGACGATGACTATTGTATCTTATTCTTTTGGAATTGTCAACACTTTTTCCACAAAAACTAGCCATAAAAATCAGCCGGATACAACTTCATCGTCAATCGGGGTACAGGGATTCGAACCCTGGACCTCCTGGTCCCAAACCAGGCGCTCTAGCCAAGCTGAGCCACACCCCGCGATACTGCACAATTATATGACACATCATCATACAATGTCAAGCAGAATTCGAAAATGCAGGCTTTAAAAAGCACAGAACTTCTAAACCGCTGTCTCAGAAGTTCTGCGCCTCCAGTTTCTGAATAAATTCCTTGCCGGGAACCGGTCTGGAAAAGTAGTAACCCTGGATATAATTGATGTCGACCTTTTCCAATTCCTCCAGCTGCTCCCTTGTCTCTACGCCCTCAGATACGATGTACATGTCAACGGCCTTGATCATATCGATAGCAGCCTCCATTATCAGTCGGCTCTTGTCATTTTCAAAATAGGAATTGGTCATCTGTCTGTCGAACTTAACTACCTGTACGGGCAATTCCATAATGTAGTTGAGATTCGAATATCCCGTTCCAAAGTCATCCAGAGAAAACTTTACACCATAAGCTCGCAGCTTCTCCATATTTGCCAGCAACGCATCCTTGGAATTGATCGCTGCCGACTCTGTGATCTCCAGATTTATCATTGTGGGATCCACTCCCACCTCTCTCATAATCTGTATGTATTCGTCGGCCAGATAAGATTTACCGGTCTGTACGGCGGAAAGGTTGACTTCCAAATAATGGATTCCTTTTTCCTTAAGCTTCTCCTTACGGATAAATTCGCATACTTTTCTGAATACTATCTCATCCAACTGTAAAATCATTCCGTTTGCCTCTGCTACAGGAATGAAATCTACAGGCGGCATAATACTTCCGTCCAGATTGCGGATGCGAACCAGAGCTTCCGCAGATACAAATCTTTTCTCAGAAGTGGAATAGATAGGCTGATAGAACACTTCTACACGATTGTCCTTTATAGCCTCCTGTATTTTCGCAGCCACCTGTCTGTCATGCATGATCTGTTCTGTCCATTTTGCATCCAGGAACTGAATTCCTTTCAGACCATGCTTTTTACCGGACTCAACAAATAATCTTCGAAGCTCCATCAATTCATCAGATCTGGTGGCAATACTGCTATCCGGCACCTCAATAATAAAGGAATCCAGATACAGCTTCTTGTCGTTTACTTCCCAGAATTCCGTAAACTTATGACTGATCTGATACGCAGCCCGTTCCATGGACTCCCGTTCTTCAAAGAGGATCGTATATTCCCAACCGGCATGCTTGAATACCTCTTCAAAGACAATGGTGTGAAAATACATGGCAAGCTCCCTCGCCAAAAGATCAGTTTCCGCAGGACTAAGTGCCTCATCGTGATTCTTGATATGGGTCAGGCAAATAGTCAGCAGCTGAAACTGCCTGTTATTTTTATAATTATCGTCAATATACAGCCTCAAAGCCTGATCATTGAAGACTCCCGTCACACGATCCAGATATCCTTCCGGATTCTCCAGTTTAATGAATACGATGGTAATACCGATTGCTGCCGAAAAACCGACAATCAGAAAACCGGGGATGGCAAATTGAATCATGGCCGCCACAATCCACTGTATCTGCCAGATCATTCCCACCAGCCATCTGCGCTTGTCCATGTGCTTTTTGTGTTTGAGCATAATGAGCAGATTTGCCAGCACCATGCCGACTGTAGCAATATATGCAACCAGCACGCTGCTTCCGTAGGTATATACCTTGCCCCCCTCGTTATAAACACGGATGGGTAATACCAAACAGGTGATTGCAAAAATTGTCCCCCATGCATAGCATAGCCGACGAACAATTTTAATATAAGAAATGTGCGATTCCAACTCAGCGGACAGGTATAAAAAAGTATAACAGCTCAGCACTTCCATACTGACAAGATATAACTTACAGACTGTTTTGACATAGCTATTGAAGCTGTTTGCTCTGTGAATGGCAATCACGGAATAGCCATCAAGAACCAAACAGACAATGCCGATTATCAACAGACCGGCATATATCCGCTGAGTCTTCAACTTTATTCGTGGCTGTAACAGCCACAATACAAGAACTGTGAGCAAAAGAAGCAGCCCACAGAACTGTGTCTGAATCCCCATAGTCCCACCTCAGTCATTCAAAATTATACTGATACAAAATAAATCTTACCAAAAATTTCATCTAATTTCAACATTTTCCCTGCTCTGTTCCAAAAATATTTTCGCATAAGGACGATTCTCCTCATAAACAGGGGATTCACATAATCTCTCTAATCTGCGACCGCTCTCCTGCACTCGTGTCTCATAGAGACGCAGCTCCTCTGCCCTACCCTCTGCCTCAGCCCGGTTCATCGCCGCCTCAAACAGGCGATATCTGTGGCTCTCATCGTACATGCAAAGGCGCTCCCAGATATACTCGAAGTCTTCTTCGTAATTCTGACACATCGCCATATAGCCTCCATACCACGCGAACCGTTCCATATCATTTTCAAAGTACATCGTGTTTTCCAGTCTGTTTGATAAACTGCTGTCCTTCCTATATTCTGCGGTCTCTTTCACCGAAAAAACTGCTGCAAACACTGAAAACACAGTAAATAGAAGCAAGAGATTTGCCAGAATCATTTTGAAGGCTAATTTTTTCTTATAGCTCCATTTACGAAAGCGCATATAAAACAGCAGGCATGCCGTCACAACAAGAATTATTCCTATCATCTCTCCTCCCCGAATCGTTCCGTAATCCTCTTTACCGTCTCCCTCAGATCCTCATCCCCGGGGGCAGCATAATCATAGCTGCCGTCCTCCCCGGGTTGCAGGAATTCCATCTCCTCTTCCGTCATAGCCAGATATCCCAGGAAGAAAGCCTTCACGGTAATCCTGATCTCTTCTCTCACGTCATCCGGCTCCTCCGTGGTACGGGCTATCGCCATGTACCCGCTCTTTAACAGTTCAAGCACCTGATCTTCCTCAGGGAGCTCACCCTTGTCCCACTTATCAATCCATTCGTATATATTCTCAATAAATGAGGTGTAATAATAGTTCTCCGATACGAGAGCTGATTTATATTCCATTGCAAAGCCCTCCGGCGGAATTGTCTTCTCCTTTGGGCAGGCTCCCCACAGATAGATTCCGAAAGAAAAGGCTAAAAGCAGTATATTGATTCCAACCATAATAATTAAGATCCTGGTCAGCATCCTCTGGACCAGTTCCGGAGTCTTCTGCTTCATCAACAATGGTCTGAGGAGCTTATTCCTCTCGATTTTCTCCCTGACCTCATTTTGAAATGCAATTCCTTCCGGGTTCCCATTGCCGCAATAGGGGCATGCGATTTCCTGTGATGAAAACTCTCCTCCGCAAAACGGACATGTCATAAATATTTCTCCCCAAGCTTATCAATAAGTGAC
The DNA here is from genome assembly GCA_945621435.1 of uncultured Lachnospiraceae bacterium. GTDB lineage: Bacteria > Bacillota > Clostridia > Lachnospirales > Lachnospiraceae > Acetatifactor. The sequence goes on along the minus strand of CALZBR010000021.1, from coordinate 24,289 downwards.
TCCCATTCCTCCTGCAGGCTCTGTTCTTCGTCCGCTTTCCCCTCATCGTACCCGGCGGTTTCTTCCAACAGATCGATCTCCTCCTCCGAGAAGCCCTGTTCCTTCAAGCTTTCTCTGCCTTGTCTGTACATCGCCTCCAACACATCCTCATTCCCCGCAAAGTCGGAATCTTCCATTCCCTCCCTCGTCCGACTCAGGGCGCGGGCTGAGCATTCCAGATACGTTTCTGCCCGGTGGCGGAAGAACTTCTCCTGTGTCTCCGGAGTGTCATAAACAATGTCAGCACATTCTTCCAGCTCCCGCCTTGCTTCTTCCATCCTCAGGAAATAATCGTACACCAGTGCCACTTCCATATATTTCCGGTAAACCGGCTTGTAAAGTTCATTCTTGTCCAGGTAGCCGGACATTCCCTCATAATCTTCTGCCTGATAATACTCTTCCAGATTTTCCTTATGCTTTTGACCGGTCTTGTAGGAAGCGTCAGCCGACAGCCTGCTGAATAAAATATACAGTCCGGTACCGATCAGTCCCAAGACTGCCAGCACTCCCAGCACCATCAGGATAATCCGGGTTCTTCTCTTTGCCTCAGCCTTCGGGTAATTCTCTGCCTCCTGCCGAATCCGGTCCGCTTCCCTGTCATATTCATGCAGTATCTTTTTCTTGTGCCGGGCAACCGCCTCATAATTCTCCGAATGACAATAAGGGCATTGCAATTCCTTCTTATTATATTCCGCCCCACAATTTCTACAAAGCATGTTACTACTTCCTTATCCTATAGTTAACGTCATTTTATCATGTTTTTTCCCTTTTTTCTATAAAAAAATACCCCGGAGAATCTCTTCCCCGGGGCTCACTGTTTCTTTTCTTCATTATCCTTCTTCATTCAGCAGATCAGACACTTTTCTGATATCCTCCACCATATCCACCAGTTTTTGCGTTCCTCTGCTGTTCTCACCGGTCACATCCATCACATGCTCAACGGATATCAGATTGCGGCCGGTATTTTCACGAACGGACTCCATGGCCTGTGTCACCATTTGTTCGTGTTTCAGAATCTCCTTGGAAATCATTGCCACCCGCTTGATTTCTTCCGACATCTTCCGGTTGGAAGCCGTGATGACTCCGGTGGATTCCGCTGCGCGATTGATGTTGCTCAGACCCTGAGCCGTATCCCCGGAGCTTACCTTCATGGTTTCCACCGCTGCCTGTGTATCTTTCACTACGCGCATGATAATGCTTTCAATCTCTTTCACCGAATTCTGTGTCTGTTCCGACAGTTTCTGTATCTCCTGTGCCACAACGCTGAAGCCTCTTCCATGCTCGCCGGCTCTTGCCGCTTCGATGGAGGCATTCAGGGAAAGAAGCTCTGTCTGAGAGGCAATCTCAGTGATCGTCTGGATAATACCCTCGATTGCCTTGGATTCCGCCTCCAGTCTTCCGATATTTTCCATACACTGCTCTGCACTGGCGGAAATCTTATTCATACTCTCTGTGGTCTGATTCATGGTCACCTGATTCTCATTGGAAAGGACACGTATCTCTTCTGCCGAAGAAGCCAGGGTATCGCTCATTCTCTCCAATTCCGTCATCTGAGCCATGATGGTTCCCAGGCTCTCGTTGATGGTTTCAATCTGACCTGAGTTATCCTTGGTTCCGCTGACAATGTCCGTTGTCTCTGTAACCAGCTTCTGATTCAGTTCATTGGAGGATTTGGTGTGTTCTACCAGAGTTTCAACCATCTGTTTCATTTCCACGGAAAGCTTTCTGTTGTTCTCCCGATAGCGTACCATGTCCGCAAGCATCTTTTCCTGCTCCTCCGCCCCCATCAGGCTTCCCAGCATTTCAGCCGTTCTGGAAGAAAGGGTGGTAAAAATGGCAGCCACCGCAATCAGGCACAACAGCCTGGGCAGGATACCGTAGATGACCAATTTGAAAACCGTTTCAAAGTTGTCATCAATCGTGGTCTGCAGCACAAAGGAAAGGTATTGCCCCGCTGATACACAGATACTTGTGAGCACCGTTGCGAACACATTCACCTTCTTCGAAAAGTAGAGACTGGCAATGGCAATAGGAAACACATACACCACAACCGCATGAAAAGTCAGAGTGGTGGTCAGCATCAGCAGGAATACCGCCGCACAGCCTACCATAATGTACTTCATGTACCAGGCTCTGGCACCCAGTGTCCTGACCAGCACTGTGGGAAGCAGCAGACAGATGCTCCCTGCCACATAGGCAATGGTCATAACCCCCTGCTTTACCACAAAGACCCCAATCAAATTCAGAATGAAAATCAGAGTGAGAATCACCTCCGTGATAATCATGACTCTTGCGGCTACACGATTGGCCTGTTCTTCGTTTTTTTGTAACATACTTTTGCTCTCCATCGTACCCTCCTGTTGCTTTTACAGCATAGTTTTATTTGCTCCGTTTATTCCCCGGCTTTGAGATAGGGCAGTTCTCCCACCTTTCTCCCCCGGAAAATACCATCCGTCCTCTTCTCCGCGTTACCATAGATCTCATCGGTTCTGCCGGACTTAATAAACATGCACAGACCGGCAAAGGTGATGCTCAGCCTTCTTCCGATTTCTTCCTCCGTAAAATCACACACACGGTTGGCACACATGACGCCTATGCCAAAGGCATTGATCCACATCTGCTCAAACAGTAAGGAAGCCTCCTGCTTCTCCAGTCCATAATCCTCCATCAGCAACCCGATGCAGATATCTGCCGTATCCCCCAGATCATGCAGAATATTATGTATATCGATCCCGGCTTCATGACTCTGCATAAACAATAATCTGAACAATTCCGGCTGATGGATACCGTAGGACACAATCATCATTCCGATTCTTTTGAAGGCAGGGGTATATTCCCTGTAATCGCTGATATATTCCTTGAACTCTTCTATAGCCAGCCCCCTGGCTGCCATTTTCACCTCGTCCATATTGGGAAAAATGGTAAAGACGGGACTGGCAGAGGTCCCCAGTCGTCTGCCAAGCTCCCTGGCAGTCAGTCCCTCAAGCCCCTTTTCCTTGATGATCCCAAGTGCGGCAGACGCAACCTCTTGTCTCGTACATTTCGGCTTTGGCGGCATAATAGTTCTCCCTGTTCCTATGATATTCCGTGTCCGGTCTGTCGATATAAATCAACGTTCTAAAACATTGTTTTAAATCATCTTCATTATACTCCAAACAAAACCCAATGTCAATGAAGCCTGTGGTATATCAAAGGATATTGTATAACATAGGACATCAGGAACAATCTTGGAAATAACTCTACCCTACTTCCGGAATTCGTGCTATAATTGTGTGGCTACATACTATAACACCCAATGGGAGTAGGTTTTCATGAAAAAGAAATACACGGCCCTGCTTACGACCCGAATGATTATGCTGGGCTTTTTGATTGGCATTGCTGCCGGTACCCTTCTCTTATGCCTGCCCTTCAGCACGAGGAAGGGCGTGGACATTGATTTTATCGACGCATTGTTTGTGTCTGTTTCCTCCATCTGCGTAACAGGCTTATCGACCATTAACATCGGACAGACCTTTTCGATGTTCGGACAGGTTGTTTTGCTGATTCTGATTCAGATCGGTGGTCTGGGCGTCGTCACCTTCACCACTCTGATTCTGATTGCCACCGGCAAGCGGCTGAATCTGGATGACAGGATTCTGCTCCAGAATGCCTATAACTCGGAAAGTCTGACGGGGCTTCTGAAGCTGACCATACGGATAGTGAAAATCACGCTTCTCCTGGAAGGCATCGGCACCATTCTTTACGCCACCGTCTTCCTTCCCCAATATCATCTTAAGGGGATATGGTACAGCATCTTCCATGCGGTATCCGCCTTCTGTAATGCGGGAATTGATCTGCTGGGGGGCAACAGCTTCTGTATGTATCGGGACAATCCCATGATCAATATGACCACCATGGCGCTGATTGTGGTCAGCGGTCTGGGCTTTCCTGTTTATTGGGAGCTGGCCAGGTATTTTGGCTGCCTCCGCAAGCGCAACCGTGTTCATAAGCTGAATCTTCAGGCGAAGATCGTATTGTCCGCAACCGCCTTCTTTATCCTGGGCGGCGCACTTGTGACCATGCTTTTTGAGTGGAACAACCCTGACACTCTGGGCACTTTACCCACATCGGGTAAAGTAATGTCCTCCTTCTTCCAGTCCATCACCCTGCGGACGGCGGGCTTTGCGACCATCGACCAGAGCTTTTTCCGGGAATCCTCCTGCACCCTTTATCTGGTGCTGATGCTGATCGGAGGTTCTCCCGTGGGAACGGCGGGCGGCATCAAGACCGTCACCGTAGTAGTCCTGTTCGCCTCCATGATAGCCAACATCAAAGGGAACAAAAGTGTGACACTTTTCCGTCAGAAAATCAGTGATGATTATGTACGTCGCTGCACTGCCATCGCCACCTTTAGTATTTCCGTGCTGTTTCTATTAACCACCTGCCTTTTCTTTGTACAGGAGTGTGACTTTCTGGATGCTTTTTACGAGATGACCTCCGCCATCGGAACGGTGGGACTGTCCAGAGGACTCACCGGGCAGCTGACACAGGCCGGCAAAATCATCCTCTGCATCGCCATGTATCTGGGACGAATCGGTCCCATCACGCTGGCATTTGCGTTTCATTACAAGAACAATTCGGAAATCGATTATGCAGAAAATAAAATCATTATAGGATAGGGAGAATCATATGAACAGAAAAGATGCAGTAGTATTCGGACTGGGAAGATTCGGAAGCAGTATCGCCATGCAGCTGGAGCTAAACGGCTGGCGTGTGCTGGCAATAGACAATGACCAGCAGAAAGTGAATAAAATATCTGAATATGTGACGCTGGCCATGTGTGCAGATGTGACCAACGAAGAATCCATGCAGGAGCTGGGCATCAGCAACTTCGACCTGGCCATCGTTTCCATCGGACATAATACGGAGGCCTCGGTGCTCACCACCATTCTCGCCAAGGATCATGGCGTTAAACGCATCATCGCCAAGGCCTTTAACGACATCCAGGGAAAAATTCTGTTGAAAATCGGGGCAGACGAGATTGTTTTTCCCGAGAAAGAGATGGGCAAACGCATCGCGAACAACCTGACACTGAGCAATATTGCAGACGCCATCGAGCTGAACGATGAATATTCCATCGCGGATATCCCCGTTCCCGCCTCCTGGGTGGGCAAGAACCTGATTCAGCTGAAGCTGAGAGACAAATATCAGGTCAATGTCATTGCGGTCAAGCGCGGCAAGAGTGTTCTCATGAACCCTCCCGCAACAGACCCGACGCAAAAGGGAGATACCTTCGTCATCCTGGGCGCCAACCACATGATAAAGAAGCTGTCGATGAAGGCATAAGCCGCCCGGATCAGTGTCACCGAATTGGCTGAATCAATGGTTCACTCAGCACATTTACTATTTTGTGCAGTCCTCACGTTATCTGCAAGTTTCATAAGAAACCTCGCTTTCGAGGCTCGACAGCTATTTTTTCACACAAAAAGGAGCTTTGCACTAATTACTTAGCGCAAAGCCCTTTTTTTATTTGTTACTTAATGTTCGCAAATCCTTCTTCCAGATCCGCAATAATATCATCGATGTGTTCCGTACCGATGGAAAGACGGATGGTGTTCTGATGGATTCCCTGATCCTCCAGCTCCGCATCTGTCAGCTGGCTGTGGGTAGTGCTTGCAGGATGAATCACAAGACTCTTCACATCTGCCACATTTGCCAGAAGTGAGAAAATCTTCAGGCCGTCAATAAACTTCCACGCCTCCTCTTTTCCTCCCTTGATATCAAAGGTAAAGATGCTGGCACCGCCGTTAGGGAAGTATTTTTCATACAGATCATGATTGGGATGGTCCGGCAGAGAGGGGTGGTTCACATGCTCTACCAGGGGATGGTTCGACAGGTATTCCACTACCTTCTTGGTGTTTTCCGCATGTCTGTCCAGGCGAAGGGACAAGGTCTCCACGCCCTGCAGCAAAAGGAATGCATTGAAGGGGGAAATGGTAGCGCCGGTATCACGAAGCAGAATCGCTCTGATGTAGGTAACATAGGCTGCCGCTCCTACCGCGTCTGCAAAGGAGATTCCGTGGTAGCTGGGATTGGCATCGGCAATCTGGGGATATTTGCCGCTCTTCTTCCAGTCAAATTTACCGGAGTCTACGATGATACCGCCAAGGGTGGTTCCGTGACCGCCGATAAACTTGGAGGCGGAATGATCCACGATATCCGCTCCATGCTAGATGGGTCTGATGAGATAGGGGGTACCTAAGGTGTTGTCGATGACCACCGGCAGTCCGTGTCTGTGTGCCAGAGCGGAAATCGCATCAATGTCAGGAATGTCCGCATTGGGATTCCCCAGGGTCTCCATATAAACCAGCTTCGTATTGGGTCTGATGGCCGCTTCCACCTCTGCCTCGTTGTGAATATCCACAAAGGTAGTCTCTATGCCGAACTGCTTCAGGGTATGTGCCAACAGATTGTAGCTTCCGCCATAGATGGTCTTCTGGGCTACAATGTGATCACCGTTTCCTGCCAGAGCTTCCACCGCATAGGTGATGGCTGCTGCACCGGAGGCTGTTGCCAGAGCTGCCACACCACCTTCCAGGGCGGCAATTCTCTTTTCCAGCACATCCTGTGTGGAATTGGTCAGTCTGCCGTAAATATTGCCTGCATCTGCAAGTCCGAATCTTGCCGCTGCATGCTCAGAATTGTGGAACACATAGGATGTGGTCTGATAAATGGGCACTGCCCTGGAATCGGTTGCCGGATCTGCCTGCTCCTGTCCCACATGTAACTGTAAGGTCTCAAATCTATAATTACTCATAATGCTTCCTCCTCTTATGATTGTGTGTTGAATAATGCTGTGGACAGGTATCTGTCTCCGGAATCAGGCAGCAATGCCACGATTACCTTGCCCTCATTTTCCGGTCTGGACGCCAGTATGGCAGCTGCCTTCAGCGCCGCTCCCGAAGAAATGCCTACCAGGATTCCTTCGGACGTTGCGAATGCTCTTCCTTCCGCAAAGGCATCCTCATCCTGAATGGTAAGAATCTCATCATAGACCTTGGTGTTCAGGACACCCGGTACAAAGCCGGCGCCGATTCCCTGAATCTTGTGAGCGCCCGGAGTTCCGGTTGAAAGGACGGGACTTCCGGCAGGTTCTACTGCCACAACCTTCACATTGGGATTCTGCTCCTTCAGGTACTCGCCTACACCGGTAATGGTTCCGCCGGTACCCACACCTGCCACGAAGATATCTACCTTACCGTCTGTCTGATTCCAGATCTCAGGACCGGTGGTAGCCTTGTGTACCGCAGGGTTCGCAGGATTCACAAACTGCCCCAGGATGATGGAGCCTTCAATCTCCTTGTTCAGCTCCTCTGCCTTGGCGATGGCTCCCTTCATGCCCTTAGCCCCCTCAGTCAGCACCAGCTCTGCGCCGTATGCCTTCAGGAGATTTCTTCTCTCCATACTCATGGTATCCGGCAGGGTCAGGATTGCCTTGTAGCCCTTTGCCGTAGCGACTGCTGCCAGCCCGATGCCCGTATTACCACTGGTGGGCTCGATGATGGTAGCACCGGGCTTGAGCTTACCGCTCTTCTCCGCCTCCTCAATCATCGCCAGTGCTACACGGTCCTTGACCGAACCGGCGGGATTCAGATACTCCAGCTTTGCAAGAATGGTTGCCTTGGTCACTCCTGCCTTTTTACTGTATCGGGAAATCTCCAAAAGAGGTGTCCCTCCGATTAATTCCAATGAACTCTTCTTGATATCTGCCATTTTCTTTTCCTCCCTTTTTTTATTGCTTATTAATTCAATAGGTTTTCTATGTGTTGTAATCAGTATATTACCTTAATCTTCCTTTGTCAATTCCAATGAGGCACTTTGGCAATCACCATATTTGATAGTCCGTTATAAGTCATTCTTATAGCAAAATATTTATTGACCGCCGTTTTGTTTATGCTATATTATAAACAAAAACAGCAGTCAATAAATCTGTTTATGGTAGAATATATTATTTTCCGAAAGGAGACCCGCTTATGAAAATATCCACCCGCGGTCGTTATTCGCTCCGTATGATGATCGACCTGGCCCAGCACTACAACGAAGGCTACATTGCCCTGAAGGACATCTCCGAGAGGCAGGATCTGTCTAAAAAATATCTGGAGCAGATCATTCCCTTTCTGAGCAGAGGTAATCTGCTAAAGGCAAACAAGGGACATCTGGGCGGATACATGCTGGCAAAGGAGCCCTCCGAAGTCACTGTCCGGGAGATTCTCGAAAGTGCCGAAGGAAGTCTGACACCTGTGAGCTGTATGGATGACTGCCCCAACCTTTGCGACAAGTGCGAGGATTGCTTAACCCTGCCAATCTATAAAGGCTTGTACGAACGGATTCTCCAATATCTGGACGGCATCACCCTGGAGGACATCATCAACCGTCAGGTTTCCGACTTTACTTATCATATATAACTCACTTATATCTCTTCAGAATCTCAATATACTCCCTGCCAAGCAAGCTTAAGGGGATATTCTTCCGTTTGATATAGCCGATTGTCATGGTGTCCTCCGTGTCCAGGGGAACGGATACATGAAAGCTGCCGTTTAAATTCTCACAGATGATTCCGCTGCATAAGGTATAGCCATTCAGACCGGTCATCAGATTCAGCATCGTTGCCCTGTCATCTGCCTTGATAATCTGTTTGTATTCCAGGGTACTCAGGACTTCTTCGGCAAAATAGAAGGAATTCCTGTCGCCCTGCTCAAAGGATAAGCAGGGATACTCTGCCAATTCCTCCATGGTTATTTTTTCCCGATCGGCAAGGGGATGACTGCTGCTCAGATATACGCATATTCCGCAATCATACAAAGGAATAAATTCCAGCTCCGCCTCCTCCAGAATCTTACGTATGGCTTTTTCGTTGAAGGAATTGATGTACAGTACGCCGATTTCACTTCGGTAATTCTTCACGTTTTCAATCACTTCATGGGTCTTGGTCTCATGTACCGCCAGCTCGTATTCCCCGATGGAAAACTTCTTTGCAAGCTCGATAAAGGCTTCCACCGCAAAGGTATAATGCTGCATGGATACGCTGAACTTTTTCCTTGTGATGGACTTATTGACGAATCGTTCCTCCACCAGATTGCCCAGCTCCACCATCTGTCTGGCATAGCTTAAGAATTCCTCTCCCTCCGTGGTAATCACGATTCCCCTGTTATTGCGGATAAAAAGCTGTGTACCCAGCTCCTCCTCCAGTTCTTTCATCGCCCCGGATAAGGCGGGCTGGGACACAAACAATTCATTGGCTGCCTGATTCATGGACTTTGTTTTTGCAATGGTTACTGCATACTGTAGCTGTGTCAGTGTCATCTCTTTTCCTGCCGTTTCTTTGAGAAATTATTTACTTACAGTATAGCACTGCATTTCTACTCGGGCAATTATTGTTTATTTCCCTTTTCAGAATTGTGTTCCCGCAAGACCTGTGTGTCTGTTGAAGACTGTATTGAGCGTCGGTACTTAGGTCCTGTATTGTAGGACCTTATGTACCGCTACGCGAAATCCCAAGCGAGAGCGGGTCTGCAATCAGACATTCAGGTCTTAAGGGAAGGAACACAATTCCGAAAATGGAATTGTTTACTTGAAGGGAATCACTGCCCCCTCGTATTTTTCGGTGATGAACTTTTGAATCTCTTCAGACTTTAAGATCTCCACCAGTTCCTTAATACCTTCGTTGTTCTCGTTGCCTTCCTTGACGGCGATGATATTGACATAGGTTACGGCAGCTTCGGAGTCAGGACTTTCATAGGCCAGTGCATCCCTGCTTACCACAAAGCCTGCTGCCAGTGCATAGTTACCGTTCAGTACCACATAGGGTACCTCCCCTACCACTCTGGACACCTGGGCTGCCTCCAGCTCCTTAATCACAATATTGTGAGGGTTCTCAACAATATCATTCACTGTTGCGGTCAGTCCGGCACCGTCCTTCAGCTTGATAATTCCATTGGCCTGCAGGAGAAGAAGTGCTCTCGCCTCGTTGGTGGTATCATTGGGTACTGCAATGGTATCTCCGTCAGCGATGTCAGCCAGGCTCTTCTTGGTACCCGAATAAATTCCGAAGGGCTCATAGTGAATCTCACCCACGCTTACAATATGTGTTCCCTTTTCCTCATTAAAGCTGTTCAGATAGGGAATATGTTGAATATAGTTTGCATCAAACTCTCCGCTCTCCACCACCTCGTTGGGAATTACGTAATCGTCAAACACCGTAATCTGCAGGTCGTAGCCTTTCTCTGCAAGGATGGGCTTTGCCTGTTCCAGTATCTCCGAATGAGGTGTGGGGGAAGCCGCAATCTTAATTACCTTGGAATCCTTTTCCTTGTCTGCTCCGCAGCCGGTGAGGGTTGCCAATGTCAATGCTCCGGTTAAAACTACTCCTAAAATTCTCTTTGCTAAAATGTTCTTTTTCATAATCTTTTCCTCTCTCTTTCTGTTATATTTTATTAGCTTTCTGTTGGTTTACTTATTTTGTTTTCTACTTATGATTGATCCGTGCCGCCAGCTTCATGCCCGTAAGCTGGAAAATCTGAACCAATACAATGAGCAATATCACTGTGACAAACATGATTCCTTCCTCATATCTGTAATAACCGTAACGGACTGCGATGTCTCCCAGACCGCCTCCGCCCACCGTTCCGGCCATCGCCGAATAGCCAAGGATGGTTCCCAGGGCAATGGTGACTCCTGCCACGATGGACGTTCTGGCCTCCACCAGCATCACCCTTGTAATGATGGTAAAGGTTCCTGCCCCCATGCTTCTGGCTGCTTCAATCACTCCGGCATCCACCTCCTTTACGGAGCTCTCCACCATTCTGGCGATAAAGGGTGCTGCCGCAACCACCAGGGGAACAACGGTAGCGGTGGAGCCATAGCTTCTTCCCACCAGCAATCTGGTGAAGGGTATCAGCAGGATCAACAAAATGAGGAAGGGAATACTTCTCAATATGTTGACCACGATATCCAGCGTCCGGTACAGGAACCGGTTGGGACAAATTCCGGTTTTATCCGTAATCGCAAGGATGATTCCCAGAGGAAGTCCCAGCACATATCCGAAAAACGTGGAAAGCCCGGTCATATATAAGGTTTCCAAAACGCCCTGCCATATCATTTCAAGCACCTGTTTTGTCCACATCATCATCCACCTCCCATACTGTCAGATTTCTGTCCCGCAGATATTGTATTACGCTTTCTTTTGACTGATCTGATACTCCAAGTATCATTTCCCCCTTTGCCGTACCGTTCACATCACGGGTATTGGCATAGAGTATATTGATCGGTTCCTTTCCTTCCCTGAGCTGCTCCTTCAGAATCAATTTCCTGCCAGCCTCCGACTCCGGATGCCGGAACACCTTCTCCACCGTTCCTTCCTCCGCCACCTCGCCGTTTTCAATGATGGCTACTCTGTGGCATATCTTCTGAATCACTTCCATCTGATGGGTAATCATGACGATGGTGATTCCGTATTGTCTGTTGATTCCCTTCAGCAGTTCCAGAATGGACTGGGTGGTCTGGGGATCCAGGGCACTGGTGGCTTCATCGCAAAGCAGGATGTGGGGCTTTGAAGCCAGGGCTCTTGCAATGGCTACCCGCTGCTTTTGTCCCCCGGAGAGCTTTGACGGATAAGCCTTTGCTTTCTCCGTGAGTCCTACCACCTTTAAATACTCCAAGGCCTGCTCTCTTGCCTCTCTTTTACGGACACCCTGTATTCTGAGGGGAAATGCCACATTGTCAACCGCATTCTTCTGCATCAGCAGATTGAAATGCTGGAAGATCATGGCAATACTTTTTCTCTTTTTCCGAAGCTCCTTTTCGCTCAGCTCTCCCAGGATAACTCCCTCGATTTCGACCTCGCCGCCTGTGGGCTTCTCCAGATAATTCAAACATCGAACCAAGGTACTCTTGCCTGCACCGCTCATACCGATGATTCCGAAAATCTCCCCCTGCTCAATGCTCAGGCTGACATCCTTCAATGCCACTACATCTTCAAAGCGTTTCGTCACCTTGTTTAATCTGATTTGCGCCATCGGATACCTCCTTTCGTGTTGTTGCTATTATAATCATATCCGATAGCTTTCGTCCAATACTCAAATATTAGAACTTGTCATAAGCCCTTCTTATAACCAACACAAAAAAACCACCATCCACAAATCCTGTGGATGGTGGTTTAATATATTATTTTTCTATCTCTGCACTAGTGAAACCGTTCCACGATATTCCTGATCGCGTTTGCATTGTTCTGGTTATCATTGGCAATCCTGATAATTTCGTCCGCAGTAGATGTAGTTGCATTATTCTTCTCAATAATATCCTCCACACCTGCTTCATTATCACCGGAGGCGGCACTTACAACATCCACCTGTCTGTTAATACTCTCAACCGATTCACTAAACATTGAGGACGTTTCCTCAATGGAAGTAATGGCCTTCCGAATCTCTCCGACCGCCTGTCCGTATTCCTTCGCCATATCCGCAAATTCCTTGAACTGCTTGGATACGTCACTTTCCATGAACGCCACAACATCCTCAAAGCATGCCCGAACGCTCTGGATACTCTGATTTGCTTCCGCACAAATGGTCTGAATTTCATTTACTGTCTTGGATGAGCTCTCGGCAAGACTTCCTATCTCCCCTGCCACAACAGCAAATCCTCTTCCTGCCTCTCCTGCCCTTGCCGCCTCAATGGATGCGTTCAGAGACAAAAGATTGGTCTGACTGGTGATATCAAGAATCTGCGTAGCCATTCCGTTAATCTTGGACAATGCCTGCAGATTCTCCATGGCTGTCTCAATGTCTGCCTTGGTTTTCTCGATCTTATTGCTATTGCCGATGAGGGTTTCATCTGCCAGCTTTCTCATGGCATCTGCCGTCTCTATGAGATGACTGCTCTTCACATTACCGTCACGAACCTTATCCTCAATGTTGGCAACCATATCATTCATTCGTGAGATTTCGCCGGTAACAGCATCGATGGATGCATTGGTATTGATAATGCTTGCGGAGAGCTCTTCCGTTGTCGCTGCATTGTTTTCTATACTTTCCATCAAATCCTTGGATGTGACAGACATGGTATTGGAGCTGTCAATCAGGGATTCAGAGCATTCATTCAGTGTATTCACTATCTCGCGGAAGACACCGGACAGGGTATCCACTGCACTTGCCAGCAGTCCCACTTCACTTTTTCTTCCCACATAATCCTTGATTCCTTCATCCTCTGACAGCTCCAGATCCTTGAGCTGTTCGATTGTATGTACAACACGGTTCAGAGGACGCACACTGAGGCGGATTGCAACAAATGAAATGCCGACAATCAACACCAGTGCCAATACACACGCTCCACCGAGTACGGTCCTATTACGAATCGCTGTGGCGTAGATCTCCTGTGTCTCATCCTTGATCACCAATGCCCAGTTCTTATCGGCCATATGGGTATATACCGCAAAATAGTCCTTGCCGTCCTCTCCGGTATATTCCTTATTGCCCTCTGCCTTCCCGGCATTGATATCTTCGATTATGCTTAGTATCTGGGGATCGGTAACCTCCGTTCTCACCAGCTCTGCATTGCTGTCAAAGATATAGGTATTGTTTTTCAGATTAATCAGTGAATAGGTAGCGTGTTCCATTCCCTCAATCACGGATTCATCCAATAAAACCCCCAGCTCATCCACAAGCTTGGCACCGCCCACAAAGCCCACCGGTGTCTTCCCGTCATAAATCGGATAATACATGGACATTACAATCTGACCGGATGCCGGAGATTCCAAAATACCTACATTCTCAACACCATCGGCAGCCAGAATACTATCCTGCTATGATTTCAGGGAATCACCCTGACGCATCACCATTCCCGGTACATTGGGATTGGAATGGGTAATGACCGTAGAATCCCAGGTATCCAGGTATATCCCCTCCCAGTTGCCGATAGCCGCATAGTACCGCTCATTGTACTCCTGGGCAGCTTTCTTTAAATCGGCGTCAGAGGGATTTCTGACAAAGGCGTTGAGCTCACCGCTCTGACTAAAGGCAATCAACACCTTTTCGGCGCTGTCCGTATATTGATTGATAATCTGAATCTTCGCATTCAGGGATGTTTCCATACTGTCCTTCGCTGCATCCTTCGTAGCGGAGGTCATGTTGGAATTCGACATAAAAAACAGCATCATCATACATGCTCCGACGATGACTGTAATCAGCAAGGTAATACTGGTACTCAGTTTCTGATTTTTTAACATTTGTTCCTCTCCTTTTAACTTTATCTGTCCGCAGGCTGTCTGTTTGTCATTGGAACAGAATGTCCTGTGGTGCTTTCGGCGTCGCCCGCGTTGACTTATATTAATTATATCTCAATTTATAGAAAAACTCAACCATGTTTCGTTCCGGGCTTCTTCCGATAATATTGTAATGACAATTCTTATCAAATTCCGAAATGGATTGAAATATTTTGTCGAAAATTATATACTATAAACAGCTATTTGAAGGAGAATTCTGATGAATGTTTTAGTCACACGAGTCTTATTTGTGGGCGGTATCTATGCTTTGTATGCCGCCATAAAAATACTATTATCCAAGGACTGGAAATCTTCCGTAAACAAGCTTTTTGCCCTGCAGTGTGTGGGCAGCGGCATATGGAGTCTTGGCTTTGGCGAGCTTTTTGCCCAGACTGACCCGGAAACCGCCTATTACTGCCGCAGCATCGGTCTCGCAGGTACATTTATTTATCTTTTTTCTTCCCTTATTCTGGTCTGCTATCTCTCAGAGGTTCCACGACATACCAGATTCTTTTTCCACGGCTTTGCGGCCGCCTGTATCCCTCTGTATTTTCTACTTATCCGGAGAGACCAGGCTGTATATTACATGGGCGAACAGGGAATGACCTATAATTTCAAGCCGGGACTTATCAACAATCTCTATACCGGCTATTCCGTCCTGTTCGGAATCATCACACTGGGACTGGCTATCTATATGATAAAATTTTCCAAGTCAAGGCGTATCAAAGCCCTTGGAAGAAATCTTCTGCTTGTAACCTCCCTTGTGATCTTCGGTATGGTTCTGGATACCGTATTGCCTCTGCTGGGCCTTGCCGCAATCCCCGGAAGTACACTGATGCAGCTCGTAGGCACCCTGGCGCTCTACTATGCCCTGCGTGCGGACAACCGCTCCAAAATCAATATCAAAAACATGTCCAGCTATATATACTACTCTCTCTCCATGCCTGTGCTTGTCTATGATGCCCAGAGAACACTTCAGATTATTAACGACTCGGCGGCTGAATTTTTCGGACTGGAGCAGGAGACACTTTCTGAGACTCCCTGCAGTCTGAACCAGCTCTTTGATCTGAAGGAGCGGGACGCCTACAGCTTTGAACAGAATCATCAGGATATGGATGTCCTCTGTACACGCAACGGTATCATCTGTAATATTTCCATCAGTAAGATTCATGACCGTTATCTTGACATCATGGGCTATATCATCATTGTGAATGATTTGTCCGAGCGCATGAAGTATATTCAGCGTCTGGAAGAAGCCAAGAAGGAGGCAGAAGCAGCCAATATGGCCAAGAGTACCTTCCTGGCCAGCATGTCCCATGAGATTCGCACCCCCATGAACGCCATCATGGGCTTCTCGGAGCTGGTACTGAAGCAGGATATTTCCACCATCGTGCGAGACTATGTCTCCGATATCAAGCTGTCCTGCCAGAACCTCTTAGCCGTCATCAACGACATTCTGGATATTTCCAAGCTGGAATCCGGCAAAATGGAATTGGTGGAAGAAGATTATTATACGAATTCGCTTTATCAGGATGTCTACCACATCATCAGTATCCAGGCTAAAAAGAAAGGACTGCGCTTCATCATGGAGGTGGATCCTTCTCTTCCCAGTGTACTGTACGGAGATAAGACCCGAATTCGCAGCATTTTAATCAATGTATTGAACAATGCGGTCAAGTACACAAGAGAAGGCGGAGTGACCTGTCTTGTAAAAATTCCGAGCCGGAATCAGGACAGTATTACTTTGCAGTTTGTTGTTGCCGATACCGGTATCGGCATTAAAGAGAGTGCCATGGAGCACCTCTTTGACAGCTTCTCTCAGTTTGACCAAAAGAAAAATAAAGACATCGAAGGTACCGGTCTTGGTCTTGCCATCGTACACGGATATCTGGAACTGATGGGCGGAACCGTGGATGTGAAGAGTACCTATGGAAAAGGCACCACATTTACCATAAAACTTCCTCAAAGAATTGTGGATGCCTCTCCCATGGAAGAGTTCACTGCGAATTCTTCCGCACAGACCAGTGCTCTCAATACCAATAAATTAAAGATCAGGGACACCGATGTACTGGTTGTAGATGACAATCTGATCAACCTCAAGGTTATTACCGGAATCTTTGAATATTATGGTCTGCATGTTGCCACGGCCTCCAGTGGTCAGCAGGCCGTGGAGCTGTGCAGGCAAAAGGATTATGAACTGATATTCATGGATCAGATGATGCCCGGAATGAATGGCATTGAAGCAATGAATCAGATTCGCAGGCTATCCTCTCATTACGCTCCGGGCGGAATTGCCAAAATAATCGTTCTCACAGCAAATGCCATCTCCGGCACCAGGGAAAAACTGATGGAGGAAGGCTTTGATGAATATCTCAGCAAACCCATAAGCTTCCCTATACTGGAAAATATACTTACCACCTTTGTTCCTCAGGATAGATATGTTTACGAAAAAACAGATGGGAGTCAAAAGGAAGCCGGGAAAAATGTTGTCTCAGGGGAACGAATGAATACTTTAATGACAGACATCCGCGGAACGCTCTCCGTGTATGCCCGGGAACTGGATTATGATCTGGGTATGGAAAGATGTGGCGGAGATGAGAACAATTTTCTGGAAATCCTGCAGTTACAGACAGAGCTGGGCAAAGAACAGACCGCACGGCTGCAGGTCCTCTTTGAGGAAGATAAACACGAGGAATTTACTGTCCTGATACACGGAATCAAGGGGCAGATGAACAATATCGGTCATACCCGTCTGGGCAGCTTTGCCGAAAAACTGGAGCATGCATCCCGGAATAAAGAATACGATTTTATCAGGGTACATCTCCCGCTCTTCCTGGAAAAATACGAAGAGTTCATCAGTCAGCTGGAATTTGTGTTAAGGAAGTAGAAGGTCCTTAGTTCACAGAAATTCATATTTCATAAGGGTCAGCCCACAGGCCGGAGCCGTAGGTCCGGCGGCGCTGCGTGATTTTGCCTCCAGAATTGCTTTCATCTCCTCCGGCTGACGCTTTCCCCAACCTGCCTCCATCAGGGTGCCCGCGATGATTCTGACCATATTGTAGAGGAAACCGTTGCCACAGACGCGTATCACTACTTCTGCTCCCTGTTCTTCTATCTCTACCGTGTACAGGGTTCGCACTGTGCTTTCCACCTGTGCGCCGGTCTGGCAGAAGCTCTTAAAATCATGCTCTCCTACAAGTAGTGCTGCTGCCTTCCGCATATTCTCCACATTGAAAGGATGATAGGTAAAATAGGAGTAAAGTCTTTTTGTGGGCATGGGAAACTCTCCGCAATAAATACGGTATTCGTATGTCTTTCTGCTCTCACAATGCCTGGGATGCCAGTCCAAAGCCACTTCCTCCGACTTCTGAATCCGAATATCCTCCGGCAGACGCTGATTCAACGCGTAGGACACCTTATCGGCAGGCATCCTCGTCTCTGTATCAAACACAGCTATATTCCCCAGAGCATGGACTCCCGAATCCGTCCGACTGGCACCGATTACCTGAATCTGCTCTCCGAGCAGCTGCGTCAGGCATCTGTTCAGCTCGGCTTCTATGGTAATCCCGTTATTCTGCAGCTGCCAACCATGGTAATTGGTTCCATCGTAGGCTACCGTTAATCTGATTCGTCTCATCCGGTCACTCCTGTCAACTGTTTTTACGGCGGTTTACGCACATTGAATAGCCCGTTTGATTGCTTAGATGATATCAAACGGCAGTTTCATTCTTCCAAGGCTGATGCTAAGTATCAGATAACAAAAAATACAAAGATATGCAATGACATCTCTCTTTTTGTACTCCAAGGGCTTCATCTTCGTTCTACCTTCCCCACCGCGATAGCAGCGGGCCTCCATTGCCATAGCCAGGTCATTTGCTCTTCTGAAGGCAGATATAAACAATGGCACCAGCAGGGGCACAAGCGCCTTTGCACGTTTCAACAGGTTACCACTCTCAAAATCTGCTCCTCTGGCGATCTGTGCCTTCATGATTTTATCGGTCTCTTCCATCAGAATCGGAATAAATCTCAAAGCGATGGACATCATCATAGCCACTTCATGTACGGGAATTCTGAATACTTTTAGCGGGCGCAGTCCCTTTTCCATTCCGTCAGTCAGATTGTTGGGAGTAGTTGTCAGGGTCATGATGGAAGAACCTATGATCAACATGGAAAGTCTCACTGCCATGGTTATCGCCGTGCTGACGCCTTCCCTGGTAATCGTTAGCTTCCAGAAGGTAAGCACTACCTCGCCCGGTGTGAGAAACAGGTTAAATAACACCGTGATTGCCAAGAGAAATGCAATCGCCTTCATTCCTCTTACCATGAATTTAAATGGCACATGGGACAGGCAAATCACCACCGCCAAAAAAATCGCCGCCACCGTATATCCGACAAAATTGCGAAAGAAAAACAAAGAGATAATAAACAGTAATGTACCTCCAAGCTTCACTCTGGGATCAAGCCTGTGTATCACAGACTCAGTCTGATAATATTGTCCTAAAGTAATATCTCTAAGCATTTTACTCCTCTAATACGAAATCCCGTTTTCTTAACTTTCATCTTTTGTTAATCTCGTCGCCGATTTTCTCTCTACCTGCGACCCAATAGCGCAGCAGCAATGCTCTCTGCCGCCTCTTCCACCGTTGTGGCATCCACATCCACATCAAAACCTCTGTGCTTAAGTTCATGCATGATATATGTGACCTGGGGGGCTGCCAGACCGATCTCTTCCAGTTCCTTATAATGACGAAAAACTGCTCTGGGGATATCGTCATACATCACTTTGCCGTGATTCATGACAATGATACGGTCGACATATTCCGCCACGTCCTCCATGCTGTGAGATACCAGCACAACTGTTATACCGGTCTCGCGCTGCAGTCTCTTAATCTGTTGAAGAATCTCGTCACGTCCTTTGGGGTCCAGTCCCGCGGTGGGCTCGTCCAACACCAATACCTCCGGTTTCATGGCCAATGCTCCGGCAATGGCTGCCCGTCTCTTCTGTCCGCCCGAGAGCTCAAAGGGGGACTGATAAAACAGTTCGTCAGGAAAACCAACCTTTTTCAGCGCATCATAGGAACGCAGCTCCACTTCCTTCTTGTCCAAACCCAGATTCTTGGGTCCAAAGCATACATCTGTAAACACATCTGTTTCAAACAGCTGAT
This sequence comes from uncultured Lachnospiraceae bacterium, assembly GCA_945621435.1. Taxonomy (GTDB): domain Bacteria; phylum Bacillota; class Clostridia; order Lachnospirales; family Lachnospiraceae; genus Acetatifactor. Next base: position 4,792 of record CALZBR010000021.1, on the reverse strand, counting down.
GCTCCGGATATTGAAATACAAGTCCCACCTTACTCCGCAGTGTTTTCAGGCTGTACTCCTTATCGTAGATGTCCTCGCCATTATAATAAATATGACCCGAGGTTGCTTTCATAAGACCGTTCAAATGCTGAACAAGCGTGGATTTGCCGGAGCCGGTGTGCCCGATGATTCCAAGAAACTGCCCGTCCGGAATCTGCAGACATACGTCATCCAGCGCCTTTACCGAAAGTTCTGTATCCGAACCGTATCTATAGCTCACATGATCTAAAATAATCGACATTGTATCACTCTTTCCAATCTTTTCGAAGCTTCTCCAGTGCATCCGCCAACTCTTCGCAAGTCAGAATACCATCAGGCAAAGGGAGCCCTCTCTTTTGGAGTTCATATGAAACCAGGGTTACCTGCGGCACATCCAGTCGAAGGTCTTTCAGTTTTTCTACCTGTGAAAAAATCTCTCTCGGTGTTCCCTGCATGGCAATTTTGCCCTGATCCATGACAAATACCCTGTCTGCATGGATGATTTCTTCCATATAGTGTGTGATCAAAATAACCGTCACACCCTCAACCTCATTCAATGCACGCACGGCACGAATCACTTCCTTACGTCCATTGGGATCCAGCATGGCTGTGGGCTCGTCCAGCACGATACATTTGGGATGCATGGCAAGCACACCCGCGATGGAGACTCTTTGTTTCTGACCACCGGAAAGCTTGTTGGGTGAATACTTGCGGAACTCATACATCCCCACCGCTTTCAGGCTCTCTTCCACCCGCTCTCTGATTTCTTTCGTCGGCATACCAATATTCTCAGGTCCGAAGCCTACATCTTCCTCCACAACCTGACCGATGATCTGATTATCCGGATTCTGAAAAACCATGCCTGCTGTCTGACGTATCTCCCAGATTTTTTCCTCATCTGCGGTGTCCATACCGTCCACCCATACCGTTCCCTCTGTGGGACTGAATATAGCATTCATATGTTTCGCCAGAGTTGACTTACCTGAACCGTTGTGTCCGAGAATCGCAATGAATTCACCTGCGTTGATATCAAGATTTATGTTATCCACTGCAGTTGTAATGCCTTCCACATTACCTTCCTCATCACGTCTGATATATTCAAATGTCAGATCCTTTGTCTTTATAATACCCATACTATCGATATCCTTATTCTTCTCTGCATAACTTAACCCATTGTGTATTATATTAGAAAACAGTGGGAATTACAAGAATCTTTCTGCAAACCTGCTGACTTCATAACAGGAAAGTACGTTTACAAAACCGGAGTGTCATGGTAAGCTAGATACATCATGGTAAGTAACTCCATTTCAAAGGAAACAATAAAAGATTAAGAACGATGGAGTAAAAAGAGAAGGTTATGGATCGAGCAAAAATCATAAAAATGGTATTCCTACTGGCTGCTATCACGGTAATCGCATCCGGACTCATCAGGGTCATGCAACGCAATTCCCTAAGTCTGGCGGAATACGAAGAACAAAATAAAAGTCTGTCGCAAAACGCCCCCTCTGACAGTATGCCGACAGCCGACAAGTCTTCCGGGCATTCAAATGAAGATGACACAGGCGGTTCCATTCCGGGGATCCCAGAGTCCTCGACAACAGATGCTGACGAATACATCTCGTCCCTGATAGGTGCAACCTTGAACGGAGATTCCCAAAAGGAAGGACGAGTCACTTATTCCAATGGATTCTATTATGAACCCTTATCGGAGCATCTTTGCCGATATATCCGGGGAATCTCTTTCCCGTCAGATAAGATGCTTCCCAACGGAAGCAGTGAAGAAAGTGAGATGCCTCTTCCGGATCTTACAACCGAAGACCTGCGCTATGTTCATATCTGGTATTTTGATTTTAATGGGAATCCCTCAGAGGGCGAGTTGATCTGCAACGAATACATTGCACAGGATTTGGTGGAAATATTTCACACGCTTTATCGAAATGAATATCAGTTAGGAAGTGTTCGTCTGGTGGACGAATTTGACGCAGATGCTATTGCAGCAGCGGAAGCTAACAACAGCTATTGTTTTAATTCCTGCGAAGCAGACGGAAAAGCCTTTGAGCAGACCGGTCATAGTTACGGACTGGCTGTAAATATCAATCCTTACTACAATCCGAATATCGCATACAGGGAAGATGGCTCTCCTGAAATAATTCCTTCCGACTCAATAGACTATGCGGATCGCACACGCAGCTTTGCTTACAAAATAGACGAAAATGATTTATGTTATAAAACCTTTACCGCTCATGGCTTTCTCTGGGGCGGTAACTGGAACAGTCGCAAAGAATACGGACATTTTTACAAATCAAAACCATGAATTAATTCCAAAAAAAGAGGAAAGCTTTCGCTTTCCCCTTTAAAATGTCATTCTTAAACCAGCTCAAGAACAACTTCCATCGCAGCATCGCCCTTACGAAGACCGATCTTAACGATTCTGGTGTAACCACCCTTACGGTTAGCATACTTGGGTGCATACTCATCAAAGAGCTTAGCAACCAGGTCAACTTCCTTGGTGTTTCTCTTCTTTCCTGCTGCTTCTGTAGGAACAGATACTACAGGATAAAGAACCTTCATCATCTGACGTCTTGCATGAGAACGGCTGGGAAGATCCTTCTTGATCTCCTTCTCAACGGTCTCATACTTGGTAACCTTCTTGCCGTCAACAACTTCTTTCACACGCTTGCCGTCTTTGTCCTTAACAGCAACCTTAGCAGAAACCTTAACGGTCTCAAAGTTGTCTTTTTCCTTCACTGCCAGTGCAATGAGTCCTTCAGCAATCTTCTTTACTTCCTTAGCCTTAGCTTCGGTTGTAACGATCTTGCCCTTGTAAAGCAGAGCTGTTACCTGGTTTCTGAGTAATGCTTTTCTCTGGGAAGAAGTTCTTCCAAGTTTTCTGTACTTTGCCATTTTTCTATTTCCTTTCTCTTTTCATGGTACATCCGGCCACGCACCTTGGACTTACTTACCGAATGTTTCGACGCTTAAGTCGATTTTACGCCATTTAGAGATTCACCGCGGATGGACACTTTGGATTTATCATCCGTGGAAAACTCAACATTTTTATTCCTCTGAAGGATTCAGCTGAAGACCCAGTTCCTTCAGTTTTGCAAGAACTTCTTCCAGGGACTTGCGACCCAGGTTACGAACCTTCATCATATCTTCGGAGGTTCTGTTGCAAAGTTCTTCAACGGTATTGATTCCGGCTCTCTTCAGGCAGTTATAAGAACGAACGGAAAGCTCCAGTTCGTCAATGCTCATCTCAAGAACCTTCTCCTTCTCATCGTCTTCCTTCTCAACCATAACGTCAACGTTTCTGGTATTCTCGGAAAGGTCGATGAAGAGGTTCAGATGCTCACTCATAACCTTAGCGGCCAGGCTGACAGCCTCATCGGGAGCCAATGTTCCGTTGGTATATACATCCAGTGTCAATTTATCAAAATCTGTAATCTGTCCGACACGGGTATTCGCTACTGTTACGTTTACTCTCTCTACAGGTGTGTAGATGGAATCAATAGCGATCACTCCGATAGGAAGATCGTCATGCTTGTTTTTGTCGGCACTTACATAGCCACGGCCTCTGGTGATAGTCAGCTCCATATAGAACTTAGTATCCTTGCCGCTGAGAGTCGCAATCACAAGATCAGGATTCAGTATCTCAATATCCTGATCAACCTGAATATCGGAAGCATGAACAACGCCTTCACCTTCATACTCGATATATGCGGTCTTAACCTCATTTCCTTCGCTGTTATTCTTGATGGCGAGATTCTTGATGTTCATGATAATCTCAGTAACATCCTCTTTCACGCCGGGAATAGCAGTGAATTCATGTTGAACTCCCTCAATCTTAATCTGGCTTACAGCAGCTCCGGGAAGAGAGGAGAGCATGATTCTTCTCAGGGAGTTGCCAAGTGTAATGCCATAACCCCTCTCCAAGGGCTCAACCACGAACTTACCGTACCTCTTGTCTTCTGAAATCTCAGCAACCTCAATATTAGGTCTTTCAAAATCAAACACAGTCAATACCCTCCTTGTGGTTTCGTCAATTATTTGGAGTACAACTCGACAATAAGCATCTCGTTAACAGGTACATCGATCATTTCCCTGGTAGGAAGATTCTTTATAGTCCCCTTGAAGTTTTCGATATCTACGTCCATCCATTCAGGAACAAGTCTTCCGCCTGTAACCTCGACGATATCCTTGTATCTCTGCATAGACTTTGCGCTCTCTTTGATTTCGATTACATCGCCTGCCTTGATCAGGTAAGAAGGTACATTCACCTGCTTGCCGTTTACCAGTACATGCTTATGATCAACAATCTGTCTTGCTTCTCTTCTGGTTCTTGCGAATCCCATTCTGAACACAACGCTGTCAAGTCTGCTCTCAAGCATTACCATCAGGTTTTCACCGGTCATACCCTTCATTCTGTCGGCCTTCTCATAATAGTTTCTGAAAGGCTTCTCAAGTACGCCGTAGATGAACTTTGCCTTCTGCTTCTCACGAAGCTGAAGTCCGTATTCACTTACCTTCTTGCCTGCTCTTGCGTTCTGTCTGTTAGACTTCTTGTCATATCCCAAATAGGAAGGCTCAAGGCCCAGGGAACGACATCTCTTTAATACGGGGGTGCGATTAACTGCCATTTTAATATTCTCCTTTTTGTTTGTTTACAACAGCTTTCAGCTGCCTTCTTCCAACATTATCAGTTACGATTATACTCTTCTGCGCTTGGGAGGACGGCATCCGTTGTGAGGAACGGGTGTTACGTCACGGATACTGA
>CALZBR010000020.1 GCA_945621435.1 uncultured Lachnospiraceae bacterium | reverse complement strand
GTGTAAGAGCATCACAACATTTGTTTTGCTCAGTATTCGGTTTTGAAGGTACAAAAGAATATATAGTCTAATTAGTAAGAGAGCAGAATTCCTGCTCTCTTTTTTATAAATAAATTTACAGATAATTGTTTTATTTTTGGTCAAAGTATGATAAACTAAATTATCGGACAGCAATACAAGAAGTGATATTAATCGGTTTAAAAAATTATGCAATGAGGTGACATATGGATAGCAAAATTTTATTGGAGACAGGTACAAATGAATTAGAGATACTTGAATTTACCCTGGGAGGAAACTCTTATGGTATCAATGTTGCAAAAATCAGGGAAATAATAAACTATCAGACAGTTACCCCGGTTCCAAATTCGCATCCAAGCGTTGAAGGTATTTTTATGCCTCGTGATATTATGATCACTGCAATTGATTTGAAGAATTGTCTCGGTAGGGGGATATCTGAGCCTAAAGGGCTTTTTATTCTTACAAATTTCAATCAATTGGATTTAGCTTTTCATGTGGATAGTGTTCTTGGAATACATAGAGTGTCTTGGAAGGATATTATTTTACCGGATGCAACTATTTCAACAACAGATAAGAGTGTATCTACAGGAATAGTAAAGATGAATAATAAGCTCATTATTATTCTGGACTTTGAAAAGATTGTAACAGATATTAATCCGGAAACAGGATTAAAAATCTCAGAAATTGATGAAATTCAAGACAGAGAAAGAAGTAATGTTCCTATTCTGATAGCAGAAGATTCACCGCTGTTGAATAAATTAATTGTAGATTGTTTAAGAAAAGCAGGGTATAATAACCTGATTCATACAGAGAACGGAAAGAAAGCATATGACGTTATCTGTGAATGTAAGAATGAGGGCACTTTGAAAGAACATGTACGTCTTGTTATTACAGATATTGAAATGCCTGAGATGGATGGACACAGATTGACAAAGCTGATTAAAACAGATGCTGTCACAGCGGATATTCCTGTTATTATATTCTCTTCGTTGGTTAATGATGAAATGAGAAGAAAAGGAGAATCTATTGGCGCGAATGCACAATTGTCTAAACCTGAAATCGGTAATTTGGTAAAAATCGTTGATCGGCTTGTAGAAGAGTATCATTTAAATAATTAAAGAAGTATAAAATAAACAACAACCACGAAAAGAACGATGTTGAGTCACAAGACGAAACATTGTTCTTTTTCTATTTCTAAATCAGTGATACAAAACAAGTATTACCCAAGTATGTCTAAATATTCCGTATCATCTTGAAAAATCTAAATAACACATGTATATTTATGTGTGTATCAATTGGAAATTCCGTATTATCGATATGGAGATAATCTATGAAATTATCATATTTTTATACTTTGCCCGTTTTGGCGTAAGTACAATTCCTTTCTGCAAAAATATCTGCAGCTTTTGCCCTTATTGCAAAGTGCGCTATTCTGCTGAATTATGTGATAGCTACATAGATTCACTGATGCAAGAAATACACCTTGTAGGAAGCCGGTATACGAAGCGAAAAAAAGTTACCAGCCTGTATTTTGGTGGAGGAACACCTGCACTTGCCGCTAATCGTATCAAAGAAATTGTTGATGTGTTGAACGACCACTTTATCATCACAGAGGGAATTGGATTGGAACTTCACCCCGACAATGTGAATGTGGAAACATTGCAGATATTGAAGGATGCAGGTGTTACAATTTACAGAAAGTTCAGTTGCAACAATGCCCAAAAAAGAAAAGCGGGAATTATTGGATGCTATCACAAAATACTGTCTGGACAGAGGGTATGATCGGAGTTCTATCTGGACATTTTCAAGTAAAGCCGATGCAAACTACTCATCCATGACAAGAGATAATTTCCTCGGATTCGGTTGTTCTGCTAAGAGCCTGTTCAAAAGACAATTCAAAATCAATACATTTGATGTTGGTTCCTACTGTGATAGGATTGCTTCCGGCAACCTCGCCACAGCATTGACAATTCGATTTACCAAACGGCAGAGGATGGTTTATTGGCTGTTTTGGACGGCATACAGCACAAGGGTGAATCCAAGTGATTTTGAGAAGTTCTTTGGGGGTAACGTTAAAAAAAGTATATGGATTCGAGCTTGGGTTTGCAAAGCGATTGGGGTTCATCAGGGAACATGATGGTATCTATGAAATGACACTGAAAGGTGCTTTTTACTATCATTACTACGAGAGCTTTTATACATTATCTTATATCGACAAGATGTGGGGCATCATGCGAAAAGAAGCATTTCCTGAACAGATCAAAATGTGAATGGATAGCGAGTGTAAAATTGCAGATAAGAGAACATGGATTGGAGTATTCGTATGGAAAAGGAAGAAATACTGAAAAAAATTGATAATGCAGAAATGATATTAGTAGGATTGGGCGAAGATTTTGATGAGAATATAAGACTCCAAAAATCTGATGTATATAAAGAGGGGATGAAAATGTTGAAAGAAGCGGACTGTTTTCATCTCATTCCTGCCTGGAAGGATTTTTGTGCTCTCGAACTTCAGGATCTTGTGACTCCTGCTTTGGAGAAGCTTAAAAAAATGATAGAAGGAAAGAATTACTATGTTGTTGCAACAGCAACAAACAGTAAGATTTCAAAGATATCATGGAAGCAGGAAAGAATCGTAATGCCCTGTGGAAATTCTTCCATGAAACAGTGCAGAAATAACTGTGATAAGCAAATATATGCAGTCTCAGAAGAAGAACAGGAAGTTATCAGGAGCTGCTTTAGGAGTATGAAAAGAGGGGAAACACCTTCTGATTTGAGAACCCTGTTGGGGAAATGTTCTAAATGTAATGCTGAGATGGAACTAAATAACATATACGCACATCAATATAATGAAGAAGGATATTTGCCTAAATGGGAAACCTATACCAAGTGGTTGCAGGGGACATTAAATCATAATCTGGTTGTGCTTGAATTGGGTGTAGGATTGCAGTTCCCTTCCGTTATCAGATGGCCGTTTGAAAAAATTGTATATTTTAATAAAAAGGCTGTCATGATAAGAGTTCATGATACGTTGTATCAATTGACCGAAGAATTGAGTGGGAAAGGCTATGGAATCTCACAGAATCCAATTGAATGGCTGACAAATTTATGATAAACTTATAAGATGTAATAAAAGATACAAGAAAGCAGAGGGAAAAACATGTCTTCACAAGAAGATTATCTTGACAGCCTGCTTAGAGGAATGATAGAAGGCACCATCAAACCAAATAATGAGGAGGATACGACAAACCTGGAAACTGAGGTGGAATCCTCTCTATTTGAGGTGTCTGAAAATGAAGCGAATGAGATTCCGGAACATGAGGAAGAGATAGAAGCGGAAGAAATCATACAACCTGAAGAAGTGCTTACTGAGGAAATCCCTGAATTACCTGAGGAAGTAAGTGGGGAAGAGGAAATCCCTGAATTACCTGAGGAAGTAAGTGGGGAAGAGGAAATCCCCGAATTACCCGAGGAAGTAAGTGGGGAAGAGGAAATCCCCGAATTGCCTGAGGAAGTAAGTGAGGAAGAGGAAATCCCCGAATTGCCTGAGGAAGTGTGGGAGGAAGAAGTATCGGAGCAGGAGAAGAACGAAATAGAGGAATTGATTGGTTCAGACGAGAGTGAGAAGATGCCCGGTACCTCTCTGGAAGCATTTTCGGATATGTCAATTGCTGATTTGGAAGCTTTATCCATGATGAATGGCATGGAAGAAGATTTTACAGAAGCAATGGATGAAAATGCTGAAACTGATTTTTATTCAGAGATTGGTGATGATATTGAAGAAAGGATTAATATGGCAGCTGAACTGCCGCCTGTGTCTCAAGAGTTTCCGGAAGATGATGTGTTGGAATTGATAGGGGAAAGCAATGACGCTGATTTGAAGGAAATTGAAGAACTTCTTCAAAAATCAGACAATAACCAGCCCGTGGATCCATCAGTTGAAGCGCTTTGGAACGATTATGAAAATGAAGCGGAACCGGCTGATATTCTTCAAGAAGTTCAGGAAGAGTCCAAAGCAGATAAGAAAAAAGCAAGAAAAGAAGCAAAAGCCAAAGCAAAGGAAGAGAAAAGAGCTGCGGCAGAAGCGAAAAAAGCGGAAGCAGCAGCGAGAAGGGCTGCAAAAAAAACCGAGAGAATACAAAAACATCAGCAGATTTCTGATGCTGAAAATATCACGGTTCATCCGGAGATGGTATCCGGTGAAGCTGCCTTACGAGAAGCTATTCAGTTTGAAGGTGAATCGGATTTTAATTCCGATATTTTAGATTCTATTGTGTCAGCAGCAGATGCAGCTTCCCCGGGGTCGGAATATGATGAGGCAGCGGAGGCTGTTTCGGAGGAAGAAGTTGATTCTGTAGAGGACGATTTCGCAAAGGAGATTCTGGCGGATGTTTTCGATAATAATGAGCATTCGGACGAGAATATAGTTCCTGAATTGTCTGAGATTTCAACTATGGAAGACGGATTTGAACCGGAAGCACTTGAGGCTTCGGAAGCTTTGGATTTGATTCCGGAGAGGTCAAATACAAAGACAAAGAAGAAAGGTGGTTTTTTCTCCAAGATTATAGAGTTTTTTACTGAGGAAGAAGAGGAAACAGAGAACGAAAATATCAGACTTTCAGAAGAAAATCAGAATATCCTGAAAGAACTGGATAATGAACAAGGTAAAAAGAAAAGGAAAAAGAAAAAAGGCTCGAAAAACAGCGGAGATGAATCAGAAGATATTCCTGAAAGAAAATCCGGGAAGAAAGAAAAAAAAGAAGCAAAGAAGAAACCTAAGATTAAGAAAGAAAAGTCTCGGAAAGAAGAACCGCTGATTCGCGAAAAAAAGTTGACTTTTAAAAAGATGCTGCCTGTCTTTTTAGTGGGTGTTTCGGTAGGTGTTTTACTGTTTGTGTTTGTTAACTCGGCAGTGGATTATACTCAAAAGAAAGCAGGGCGTGAAGCCTTTTATGAGGAGGATTATCAGACCTGCTATGAGAATCTGTTTGGCAAAGATTTGGATGAATCAGAGAACATCATGTTTGCTAAATCAAAAAGTATTCTGTATATCAGACTATGGATTCGTGAATATCAGATGTTCGAGGAGGAAGGTGACAGAGTGCGTGCTCTGGACAGCCTGATACAGACGGTTGATGATTATCCTGAGCTTTATGAGTATGCAAAAGAGTGGAATGCGGAGGAAGAAGTTGCTGAGGGTTATGCAGAGATTCTGAATATTTTACAGGAGGAATACGGCATGACGGAAAAGCAGGCACTTACAATTGCAGGAATCCGAAAGGATGAGGAGTATACCAGAGCTGTTGTTGAGGCGGCAGGGGGCAATCTATCCGATTGGATCACAAGCGGCAATAACGCGACGCAAGACAGTAATTCAAATACGGGAGTCCCGGAGGAACTACCGGATTTACTTCCGGAGGAACTGCCGGATTTACTTCCGGAGGAAGAGGAACTGAAATCCTTGGATTTTTATGACAATCAATGAGTGAGAAGGTAAGGACATGATTGCGATTATTGATTATGATGCAGGAAATATTAAGAGCGTAGAAAAAGCCTTGCAGTATCTGGGGGAAGAAGTAATCATCACCAGGGAGGCAGAGGTCATCCTGAATGCAGATGGTGTGATACTTCCCGGAGTCGGAGCTTTCGGAGATGCTATGGACAAGTTGAATCGCTATGGATTAACAGAGGTGATTCATCAGTATGTGGAGACGGGAAAGCCTTTTCTTGGAATTTGCCTTGGACTTCAGTTGTTGTTTGAGGAAAGTGAAGAATCGCCCGGGGTAAGGGGATTGCACTTGTTGGATGGCAAGATAGTGCGGATTCCGGCAGAAAACGGATTAAAGGTACCGCATATCGGTTGGAACGATCTTAGCTTTCCAAGAGAAGGAAAGCTTTTCCGGGGACTGAAAGAGCATTCCTATGTATATTTTGTGCATTCCTTCTATTTACAGGCAGAGGAAGAACAGGTAGTGACGGCAACTGCGGAATATGGGGTGAATATTCATGCTTCCGTGGAAAAAGGGAATGTGTTTGCCTGTCAGTTCCATCCGGAGAAGAGTTCCGAGGTGGGAATGCAGATTCTTAGGAATTTCATCGAATTAACTAAATCTAAGTAAGAGGAAATAACTATGCATACGAAGAGAGTGATTCCTTGCCTCGACGTTAAAGACGGAAGAGTTGTCAAGGGAATTCAGTTTATGAATCTTAAGGACGCCGGTGATCCTGCTGAAGTGGCGGCCGCTTATGACAAAGAGGGCGCTGATGAAGTGGTTTTTCTTGATATCAATGCTTCAGCGGACAATCGTGCCACACAGCTGGAATGGGTGAGACAGGTGGCATCTAAGGTATTTATTCCTTTTACGGTGGGCGGAGGAATCCGTACGGTGGAAGATTTCAAGGCGATACTGAGAGAAGGTGCTGACAAAATATCGGTGAACTCTGCTGCCATCATGAATCCCAATTTGGTTGCTGAAGCAGCGGATAAATTCGGAAGTCAGTGCGTTGTGGTTGCCATTGATGCAAAAAGAAGACAGGACGGATCCGGTTGGACTGTATACAAAAACGGCGGCAGAGTGGATATGGGACTGGATGCGGTGGAGTGGGCCGCAAAGGTTGAAAAGCTTGGAGCAGGAGAAATCCTTTTGACCAGCATGGATTGTGACGGAACAAAGGCCGGCTATGATCTGGAGTTGACGAAAGCCATTGCGGAAGCGGTAAAGATTCCCGTCATAGCATCGGGAGGAGCCGGTAAGCCGGAACACTTTTATGATGCGCTGACGGAAGCAAAGGCGGAAGCGGTTCTTGCCGCTTCGCTGTTCCATTATAAAGAGCTGGAAATCTGTCAGCTGAAAGAGTATCTGCGTTCCCGCGGCGTCAGCGTCAGACTGTAGGAGGAAGACCTATGTCAATGATTGAAAATGACTGGCTCACTGAATTGGGTCAGGAATTTCATAAACCATATTACAAAAACCTTTATCAATTTGTATTAAAGGAGTATAATACAACCCGGATATTTCCACCGTCAGATGACATTTTTAACGCTTTTCATCTGACGCCGCTAAGCCAGGTAAAGGTGGTTATTATAGGTCAGGATCCTTATCACAATGAGGGGCAGGCTCATGGGCTGTGTTTCTCGGTTAAGCCGGGAGTGGATGTTCCGCCGTCACTGGTCAATATTTATAAGGAATTAAAAGACGATCTGGGGTGTTATATTCCCAATAACGGATATCTGGTCAAGTGGGCAAAACAAGGGGTGTTGATGCTGAATACAGTACTGACTGTCAGAGCTCATATGGCAAATTCCCACAGAGGAAAAGGGTGGGAAGAATTTACGGATGCGGCAATAAGGGCGCTAAACAAACAGGACAGACCTATTGTATATATTTTGTGGGGAAGACCGGCACAGACGAAGGAAAAGATGCTGAATAATCCCAGGCATCTGATATTGAAAGCACCACATCCCAGCCCGTTGTCTGCCTACAATGGATTTTTTGGAAGTAAACCTTTTAGTCAGACCAATCGTTTTTTGGAAGAGAACGGCATACCACCGATTGATTGGCAAATAGAAAATATTTAACCTAAAAGAAAGAAGGAAAGAGAAATGAAAATCAGAGTGGCAATTATGGGTTACGGAAATCTGGGAAGGGGAATTCAGTGTGCACTGCGTCAGAATGACGACATGGAGCTTGTAGCGGTGTTTACCAGAAGAGACCCTTCGACTGTTAAAGTGTTGGAAGAAATTCCTGTCTATTCCGCAGATAAGCTGATGGAGATGAAGGATGCTATCGATGTTTTGATGTTATGCGGAGGCTCTGCTACAGACTTACCCAAGCAGACGGCAGAGTATGCAAAGTACTTCAATGTCATTGACAGCTTTGATACCCATGCAAGGATTCCCGAACATTTTGCTGCGGTAGATAAAGCAGCTTCAGAAGGCGGTAAGGTTGCCATGATTTCCGTTGGCTGGGATCCCGGAATGTTCTCCTTGAACAGACTTTATGCCAATGCCATCCTTCGCGACGGTAAAGACTATACTTTCTGGGGAAAGGGTGTCAGCCAGGGACATTCTGACGCGATTCGAAGAATTCCCGGAGTCAGGAATGCCAAGCAGTATACCGTACCGGTGGAATCCGCACTGGATGCAGTCAGAAGATGTGAGAATCCTGAGCTTACAACCAGAGAAAAGCATACAAGAGAGTGTTTTGTGGTAGCGGAAGAGGGGGCAGACAAAGCTTGGATTGAAAATGAAATCAAAACTATGCCCAACTACTTTGCTGATTACGATACCACTGTTCATTTTATTACAGAGGAAGAATTACAGAGAGATCATGCAGGGATTCCTCATGGCGGAATGGTAATCAGATCCGGGAAAACAGGCATGAACGGTGAGAATCAGCATGTAATCGAATACAGCCTGAAACTGGATTCCAACCCTGAATTTACAGCATGTGTGCTTACCGCATATGCCAGAGCCGTATATCGTATGTACACTGAGGGTATGAAGGGATGCAAGACGGTATTTGATGTGGCGCCTGCTTATTTGAGCCCTATGACTGCAGAGGAACTGAGAAAATCATTGCTGTAAGAAAGAATACTATACTGATACGGACAGGTGGAGAAGAGATGAAAAAGGAAGCATTTGTTACAAAAGAAATGATTGAGGAGATTACTAAGACTTATCCCACGCCCTTTCATATTTATGATGAAAAAGGTATTCGTGAGAATGCAAAAGCATTGAAGGAGGCTTTTTCCTGGAATCCCGGTTACAAAGAATTTTTTGCTGTCAAGGCAACCCCCAATCCCTTTTTGATCAATATTTTGAGAGACTACGGATGTGGCTGTGACTGCTCTTCCATGACAGAGCTCATGTTAAGTAATGCACTTGGGGTTAAGGGTGAGGATATTATGTTCTCCTCCAATGATACACCCGCGGAAGAGTTTGCATATGCTGCTGAAATCGGAGCCACCATTAATCTGGACGATTTTACCCATATAGAATTTCTGGAAAAAATACTTGGATATCTGCCTAAAACTTTGAGCTGCCGATTCAATCCCGGCGGATATTTCTCTCTGGGAACAGACATAATGGACAATCCCGGAGATGCAAAATATGGGTTTACCAGAGACCAGTTATTTGAAGGTTACAGGATTATGAAGGAAAAGGGTGTGGAGAATTTTGGCCTGCATGCGTTCCTTGCCAGCAATACCGTAACCAACGAGTATTATCCTGTGCTTGCAAAGCAGTTATTCGAGCTGGCAGTGGAATTGAAGGAGAAGACAGGAGCGAATATAACCTTTATTAATCTTTCCGGTGGCGTGGGAATTCCTTACAGGCCGGAGCAGGAGCCAAATGATATTCGCATCATTGGTGAGAGTGTCAGAAAGGTATATGAGGAAGTGCTGGTATCTGCCGGTATGGGAAATATTGCAATTTATACCGAGTTGGGCCGCTTTATGATGGGACCTTACGGTCACCTGGTTACAAAGGTTCTTCACGAGAAGCATACTCACAAAGAATACATTGGTGTCGATGCCTGTGCGGTAAACCTGATGCGTCCTGCAATGTACGGAGCTTATCATCACATCACGGTACTTGGCAAAGAAAATGAGCCCTGTGATTTTAAATATGATGTTACCGGTTCTCTTTGTGAGAACAATGATAAGTTTGCCATTGACAGAATGCTTCCAAAGGTTGAAATCGGTGATTATCTCGCCATTCATGATACCGGAGCACACGGATTTGCCATGGGCTACAACTATAATGGTAAGTTGAAATCCGCAGAGCTGTTGTTGCATGAGGACGGAAGCGTGCAGCTGATTCGTCGTGCGGAGACTCCGAAGGATTATTTTGCAACCTTCGATTGCTTTGATGTGTATGGCAAAATGTTCCCTGATAAATGATAAGATCTGATACAGAATGAGACTGTTTTGAATGATTCCCATTGAAAATGAATGATTACTGGGGATTCGAGGAGAAAGCATAATGAGATATCCGAAAAATCTACCTGACAGTGGAACCATAGGTTTTGTGGCACCTTCCTTTGGATGTGCCACAGAACCATATCGCAGTGCTTTTGACAATGCATTGGACAAATGGCATAAGCTGGGATATAAGACCATACCGGGACCTAACTGTTATGCGGATGAGGGAGTAGGAATCAGTAACCTGCCTGCAAAATGTGCTAAAGAGTTTACGGAAATGTATTGCAGTAAAGAATCAGATGTTCTGATTTCCTGTGGTGGCGGGGAATTGATGTGCGAGATTCTTCCCATGGTGGATTTTGAAATATTAAAAAGTGCAGAGCCAAAGTGGTTTATGGGGTACTCGGACAACACGAACCTGACGTTTACCTTGGCGACACTGGCTGACACAGCATCCATCTACGGTCCCTGTGCTGCCAGTTTTGGAATGGAGCATTGGCATTCATCACTGGAGGATGCAAGGGGGATTCTGAACGGAACGGTACGAAAGGTTTCCGGCTATGGTATGTGGGAAGCAGAGAGCTTAAAGGATGCAGAACATCCGCTGGAGCCGTATCATTTAACGGAAGCATTACAGATACGCTCCTTTGTTGGCATGCAGGAGAAGAGTGCTGAATTATCCGATGAGAATCCATTACAATTCTCTGGAAGATTGTTGGGTGGCTGTCTTGATTGTCTGATAACACTTTGCGGTACCCGTTTTGATAAAGTTGCGGAGTTTGTGAAAAAATATTCGGAAGATGGTATTCTATGGTTTCTGGAAGCCTGCGATTTGAATGTGTTCAGTATGCGAAGGGCCATGTGGCAGTTGGAGCAGGCCGGTTGGTTTGAA
This sequence comes from uncultured Lachnospiraceae bacterium, assembly GCA_945621435.1. Lineage (GTDB taxonomy): Bacteria > Bacillota > Clostridia > Lachnospirales > Lachnospiraceae > Acetatifactor. Next base: position 30,694 of record CALZBR010000020.1, on the reverse strand, counting down.
CATGCAAAAGGTTTTTTGATTGGACGACCTGCCAATGGACAGTCAATGTTCAACCTGGACGCATATCAGGCAATTCTTGAAGTCGCAGGAAGGAAAGGTATTCCTGTTATCATGGATATAGATCTTGGGCACAGACCCCCTATGATGCCTTTGATCGTTGGAAGCTATGCAGATATATGTGTTACAGGAAATCAGATTACGATTCAAATGGATTGCAGATAAAAAAACAATAAATTGCTCTTGCCAATTTCTTTTTTCTGTGTTAATATAACATCTGTTGCAGGTAGTCCTGTAAATGCCGGCGTGTCGGAATGGCAGACGAGGCAGACTCAAAATCTGTTGTTGGCAACAACGTGCGGGTTCAAGTCCCGCTGCCGGCAGTTATCCCTTGAGGAATCAAGGGATTTTTTTTTTGCCATTTTCACAGAAACAAAATTTGATTGACAGAGACTAAAAAGCAAAGCATAATGATAGTATGTCTAAAAAATAGGCAAGAGATGAAGGGAGAAGGCAGTAATGGTTCTTAGAGAGTATAAAAAACAGGAAAATTGGATGATTACAGGATGGCAGCTTACATATAAAGTTGGCTGGAAGGGCGCTCTGATGATATCGGAAGCAATGTTTCCGTATCTTGAGAATGGGGAAGTGCTGGTGAGAGATTCAATCGATGGCGCGGACTCTGATGTGACAGAAATGGTAAAGGATAACGAGAAAAGATTTTCTGCTTTGCTGGAGCAGGAAAAGGCTGTTATCACCGTCAGGGGGTTGTCCAGAATTTTGAAATGTCCCATGCAGATGCGTCTGTTTAATCAGACAGAGGTTTGTGAAGTATCTATTCCTGCAACAGTGATTAAAGAAGATGAACCCGAAGAGAAAATCTATGAAAAATTGAGTATTGGCTTAGGACAGTGCCTGAATTCGGCGGAAATCCTGGGACATGTCTTTTTGAGTAAGTAATTTTTGCAAGGTATTTTTGAATACGAGGTATTATAATGAAACATAAGAAGAGCATCGGAATGTTACTGGTAGTGTGCATGATGATGTTTGCCTACGGTTGCGGAAAAAAAGAAGCAGGTACAAACAATGTGAATGCAACTGCACCATCCGAATCAGAGGTGCTTACAGAAGATTTGGGGATCGCCGGGGTATACGGTGAGCTCTATGAAGCAGAGTCTGCCTACAGCGGGCTTGTATATTTGGAAGGAATCTCCGAAGAAGAAACGGTCAGGTTGACAGCAAATGTTACAGGTGAAATGACTAAGCCTGAGTATTGGATGGGAAGCAGTGCCGGAACGATTATCATGACACAGGAACAGATTCGCGAGTTTAACCGTAAGATGATGGATCAGTTTGCGCCGGCACAGGTAATGTTTGATCTGCAGAATATGAAAAGTACGATATCCGGCAATTATGTCAAACAGTTGATTGAGGGATTCAGTATACCTGCAAGAAATTATTATTATGTTGAAGGTGAAAAACTGACTGCAGACTTTCAGAATGAGATAGCGTCACAGCGAAATCTTTCCGCAGTTCAGGGACAGATAACGATACGCTATGGAATTGCAGTAGACAGAACCGATATCCGGGCATTCCCTACAGAAAAGCTGGTTACAGATAATGCAAGGAATCTGTATTATGATATTTTCCAGAATTCCGAGTTATTTATATCAGAACCGGTGGCGATTCTGCATACTTCTCTTAACGGTGAGTGGTTCTTTGTGTTCAGCGACAGATCCTTCGGTTGGGTTAAGGCTGACACCGTTGCATTGTGCGGGGACAAAGAGCAGTGGCTGGAGTGGCAGAAGGATGAGAATGTTCTTGTGGTCACGGGTAAAAGAGTGACGTTGGATAAGAATCCTTACGAACCTGGAATATCCCAAACAGTTCTGACCATGGGCAGTGTTTTGCAGATTGCCTCAGAGGAGGAAGTGACAAAGGTAGATTATGACAGAGTTCCCTATGGCTGCATAACGGTTAAACTGCCGGTACGAAATGAAGAGGGCTATCTTGATACCACTTATGCTTATATACCGATGGGGGAGGATATCTCGGTCGGATATCTGGACTACACGGAAGAAAACATCTTAAAACAATCCTTTAAGATGCTGGGGACTACCTATGGCTGGGGTGGGATTCTTGATGTTACTGACTGTTCAGGATACACTTATCAGGTGTATCGCTGCTTTGGATTCAGGTTCCCCAGAAATTCCGGGCAACAGGCAAGCATTCCCGGAACACGCTATAATATTTCCAAGAAGACTTCTGCGGAAAAGAAGACTGTTCTGGATCAATTACCTCCCGGGAGCTTATTGAGATTCCCCGGACATATGATGATGTATCTTGGACAGCGGAATGGGAAATACTATGTCATCAGTGCACTGAGCAATTTTGTGCCAGAGGATGCTGAGACAAACGAAGCTATTCACCCGAGATCCATTATGATAAATACATTGGATGTACGCAGACTTGACGGAACAACCTGGCTGGATAATCTGACAACAATATGTGTGATTAATTAAAATCCTTAAGTATGGAAAAATGATGTTTTTAAAATAGGGGTTGACTTCTGCACTTTAAACTGTTAAACTTTAAAGTGTGTTCGTGGTGCGATGATCCGGAAATATCGGAAGTTCGAAAAGGATAAAGAGGAGATAAAAAGATGAAAGAGATTTCAAGCCTGATTGCATATAGACCTGATGTGAAGGTTGTGGATGCCACAATGAGAGATGGCGGACTGGTAAATGATTTCTATTTTACGGATGAATTTGTCAAGGCCCTTTACCTTGCAAATCTTCGCGCCGGTGTTGATTATATGGAATTTGGTTATAAAGCATCCAAGGAGATGTTTGATGCCAAAAAGTTTGGAAAATGGAAATTCTGTAAGGATGAGGATATTAGAGCCATTGTTGGTGAAAATGCCACTGATTTGAAGATTGCAGTTATGGCTGATGTGGGTAGATGCGATTACAAGACCGATATCATCAAGAAGGAAGAAAGTCCCATTGATTTAATTCGTGTGGCAACGTATCTGAATACTATTCCGGGTGCTGTTGAGATGATTGAGGATGCGGCAAATAAGGGATATGAAGTCAGCTGCAATATTATGGCAATCTCCAATGCCCAGGAGAGTGAGCTTAAGGTTGCTTTGGACATTCTGGCACAGTCACCTGTGGATGTGCTTTATATCGTAGACAGCTATGGTGCACTTTATCCTGAGCAGATGGCGCGTCTTGCCGATACTTACATGAATGTTGCCGCAAAATACGGGAAAAAGGTTGGTATTCACGCACACAACAATCAGCAACTGGCTTTTGCCAATACCATTGAAGCAGTTGGAGATGGCGTTGACTGGCTGGATGCAACCTACGCTTCCATGGGAAGGGGCGCAGGAAACTGTGCAATGGAATTGCTGCTGGGCTTCCTGAGAAACCCGAAGTATAATGTATATCCTGCAATTCAGTTTGTTGACAGTTATATGAATCAGTTGAAAAAGGATGGAATTGTCTGGGGATATGACCTGCAGTACCTGATGACCGGACTTTTGAACCAGCATCCCAGAACTGCGATTCAGTTTACAAAGGAAGGCAGAAGTGATTATGCAGAGTTCTACAGGGAGGTTGTGGCGCAGGACTGACCATAGAATCGGGAACATGGTATATTCCATGAGATAAAGAGTGAGATTAACGGGAGGAACGATTGTTTTCTCCCATTTTTTTTGCTTTCCGGAATAAAGGAGCGGCTTCGTTTCATTGACAGTCCATATTTTGACAATTATAATGAATTCATTAAACTGATAAATTATTTGTATCCGATTACAGGAGGTGTATTATGCGGGTTTGTACCATTATCAACGCATTCGGTTTTTTGACAGGCAGTATACAATGGACAGGTATGATGTATGTATGTTTCGGAATCTCTTTTACAGCCTTTTTTCATATATATGCGCAGGTGGTCTGGAATCTGATCTATGAGAGAGAAGCCCATCTGGTGGATGTTAACGGCAGGATGGATATGCATGTAACCAATGAATTATGCTGTATTATGGTGTTGGTTGCAGTGTATTTCATGGCTGTTTGTAAGTTGGGAGCATTGTGTGTAGTGCTTTCTACCTTACAGAATATGATATTTCAGCTACTGAGATTAAAGGAACGGGGGGAGCGGGAACGAATAGATGCGATTGCCGCTGCAGGAGAGTTTCTGATATCATTTGTTTTCTTATTTTGAGTTGAATTTCTTTGGGAAAATGTGTATACTTATTATGGTTTTATATACGAAAAAACGAATGGCGGAAGCAATAAAACCGTCGGAAAGGTTAGGATAAAATGAAACTTGACAGCGTATGCGTACAGGGAGGATATACACCGGGAAACGGAGAACCCAGACAGATTCCCATTATTCAGAGCACAACGTTTAAATACGATACCAGTGAAGATATGGGAAAGCTGTTTGATCTTGAGGCAAGCGGTTATTTTTATACCAGACTCCAGAATCCCACGAATGATTATGTGGCTGCAAAGATTGCACAGCTTGAGGGAGGAACGGCAGCGATGCTGACCAGCAGCGGACAGGCTGCCAATTTCTATGCGCTGTTCAATATCTGCAGTTGTGGGGATCATATCGTTGCGTCCAGCACTATTTACGGCGGTACCTTTAACCTGATTGCCGTGACCATGAAGAGAATGGGGATTGACGTGACCTTTGTGAATCCCGATGCGTCTGAGGAGGAATTGAATGCCGCCTTTCGTGAGAATACCAAGGCTATGTTTGGAGAGACCATTGCGAATCCTGCACTTACCGTGCTTGATATTGAAAAGTTTGCAAAGTGTGCCCATGCACACGGGGTGCCGCTGATTGTGGATAATACTTTTGCCACTCCGATTAACTGCAGACCCTTTGAGTGGGGCGCTGATATCGTAACTCATTCCACCACAAAATACATGGACGGTCATGGTGCGGCTGTGGGCGGAGCTATCGTAGACAGCGGTAAGTTTGACTGGATGGCCCATGCAGATAAGTATCCCGGTCTTTGCACTCCGGATGAGAGCTATCATGGAGTAACCTATGCGGAGAAGTTCGGGAAAGAGGGTGCTTTTATTACGAAGTGTACCGTTCAGCTGATGAGAGACTTTGGTTCCATTCAGAGCCCTCAGCATGCATTTATCCTGAATTTGGGTCTGGAGAGCCTGCATGTCAGAGTCAGACAGCACTGTGAGAATGCTTATGCAGTCGCTGAGTTTCTTTCCGGGCATGAGAAGGTGGCATATGTAAATTATTGCAGCCTTCCCGGGGACAAATACTATCCTATGGCACAAAAGTACCTGCCGAAGGGAAGCTGTGGTGTCATCTCCTTCGGTCTGAAGGGAGGCAGAGAGGCTGCCAGCACCTTTATGAAGAACCTGAAGATTGCAGCGATTGAAACACATGTGGCAGATGCCCGTACCTGTTGTCTGAATCCTGCGTCCAGCACCCACCGCCAGATGACAGATGAGCAGCTGAAGGCAGCCGGAGTACCTGCTGAACTGATTCGTATCAGCTGTGGTATCGAGGACAAAGAGGACTTGATCGCAGATATTGCACAGGCACTGGAGAAGTGCTTATGAATTGCAAGGAATTCGAGAGACTGATTCCTGGCTATATTTTAAAGAAGCTGGATTATTTCAAGCTGAAGAGCTTCCTTGAACACATGGAACAATGTCCTGACTGTAAGGAGGAGCTCGTGATCCAGTTCCTTGTAACGGAAGGTATTCAGCAATTGGAAAACGGGAATACTTTTGATTTGCAGGGGGAGCTCAACCAGAGATTTGATGAGTCAAAAAGGCAGGTGAGAATCTATGGCAGGTTTGCTACTGCCGGTCAGATTCTTGAGATCATCGCCATGTGCATATTTATTGGGATTACTGTTTATTTGATGTTATAAGACAGCAAACGGTTATTAACCGGAGAAGATAGGGTAAAGGTTGGATTCGTGGGTATGAATAAGGTCGATAAACTTGTTTTGATAGACGGACACAGTATTTTGAATCGGGCGTTCTATGGCGTCCCGGATCTTACCAATGCCCAGGGACTGCATACCAATGCCATCTATGGCTTCCTGAATATCATGTTTAAAATATTGGATGAGGAAACACCGGACTATCTTGCTGTCGCCTTTGATGTTCCTGTTCCCACCTTCCGGCACAAGATGTTTGAGGCCTATAAGGGAACCAGAAAGCCTATGCCGGAGGAACTGCGTCAGCAGGTACCTGTCATGAAAGAGGTTTTGCAGGCAATGGGGGTGGTCATTATGGAATGCCCCGGGTTGGAAGCGGACGATATTCTCGGTACCCTGGCAAAAAAGTCCCAGAGCAGGGGAATGGAGGTATCTCTTGTTTCAGGAGACAGGGATTTGTTGCAGATTGCGGATGAACATATCAAGATCAGAATCCCGAAAACCAAGATGGGCAGAACGGAGGTAGAGGATTATTATCCTCAGGATGTACAGAACACTTATCAGGTAACACCGTTACAGTTTATTGATTTAAAAGCGCTGATGGGGGACACGGCAGATAATATTCCCGGTGTGCCCAAGGTGGGACAGAAGACGGCTACGGAGCTGATGGTACAGTTTGGTTCCCTGGAGAATATCTATGCCCACCTTGAGGAAATCAGCAAAAAGAGCATTCGGGAATCCCTGACAGAAAACAGAGAGCTTGCTGATTTGAGTAAGGTTCTTGCGACCATTAAGATTGATTGTGACATTGATCTGGATTACGGGAAGGCGAGGGCGGACGGATTTTTTACACCTGAGGCATATCAGATGTTCAAACAGCTGGAATTCAAGAATATGCTTGCTCGTTTTCAGGAGTCTGATACAACGAACAGGAATGATGATATCGAAAAGTCTTTTGTTGTCCTGGATAGTATCGGAGAATTAAAAAACAGGCTGAATAAAATAAAAGAAGAAGATACCGTCGGTATCTATACGGCACTGGATGATATCAAAGGAAAAAGATGGTCGGATGAGACAGCGGGATTGTGCGGTATTGCAGTGGCATTTCCGGATCATGAAACCTGTTTTTTGAGTGTGAAGAATCAGGAGAATGAACAGCTTTCCCTGTTCGATTCTATGGAGGATAAGGGAAAGGCCGATGCTTATGAATTGAAAACATTGTTGCAAAATCTTTCGTGCAGAGTGAAGATTGCAGCATTTGATATCAAAAGAATGTATGGATTTTTGGAACGGGAATCCACAGAACGTTATTTTGACGTTTTGATTGGAGCTTACCTCTTAAATCCTTTAAAAAACGATTATGATTTCGAGACGATTGCATCTGAACATTTGGGGCTGATGATTCCCGGAAAAACAGAGAGCTTCGGTAAGTTAAGCATGGGAGAGGCGGCAAAACAGTTTCCGGAGAAGTTTGCAACCTATTGCTGTTATGCGGCATATGTGTCTCGTGCGGCAGCGGAGGTTTTACAGAATAAGCTCAAGGATGCCGGCATGGACCGGCTGATGAGAGAGATAGAAATGCCACTTTCACAGGTGCTTTATGATATGGAACGCATTGGCGTGGAAGTGCGCAGACAGGAGCTTAAGGAGTACGGAGATGCTCTGGTGACAAGGATTCAGGAATTGGAGCATTCCATTCATGAGCAGGCTGGAACAGAGTTCAATATCAATTCCCCCAAACAATTAGGAGAGATTCTTTTTGAAAAAATGAATCTGCCCGGTGGTAAAAAGACGAAAACAGGATATTCCACCGCGGCGGATGTGTTGGAGAAGCTGGCAGAAGATACCCCTATTGTAAAAGATATCTTGGAATACAGGGGGCTAACAAAGCTCAAATCCACCTATGCGGATGGATTGGCTAATTATATAGGGGAAGACAGAAGAATTCACACCAATTTTAACCAAACGATTACCGCAACCGGTCGAATCAGTTCCACGGAACCCAATCTGCAGAATATTCCCATGAGAATGGAATTGGGAAGACGGATACGTAAGGTGTTTGTACCGGCAGAAGGATATGAGTTCATGGATGCAGATTATTCCCAGATTGAACTCAGAGTATTGGCTCATATGTCAGGTGATGAACAATTGATCGAGGCATATAAGGAAGAGCAGGATATTCACAGAATAACTGCCTCCAAGGTGTTTCACACTCCTTTTGAGGAGGTAACCGATTTGCAGAGACGTAATGCGAAGGCTGTTAATTTCGGTATTGTTTACGGCATCAGTTCCTTTGGACTCAGTCAGGATCTGAGTATCAGTCGTAAAGAGGCGGCGGAATATATCGAACAGTATTTTGCTACTTATCCCAAAGTTAAAGCATTTATAGACAGCCTGGTAGAGGAAGCAAAGAAGAGTGGTTACTCCACAACCATGTTCGGAAGAAGAAGACCCATACCGGAATTGTCATCTTCCAATTTCATGCAACGTTCCTTTGGCGAACGTGTTGCGATGAATTCCCCCATTCAGGGAACGGCGGCAGATATCATAAAGATAGCCATGATTCGTGTGTGGAGAGCCTTGAGGGAAGCGGGATTAAAGTCAAGGCTGATTCTGCAGGTACATGATGAACTTGTCATCGAGACGCTTCGGGAAGAGGAAGAAGAAGTAAAGAAGATTTTGTCGGAAAATATGAAGGCTGCAGCGGAACTTGCAGTTACTCTTGAGATTGATTTACACACGGGAGAAAACTGGTATGAAGCAAAATAGTCCGGTTTTTATCGGAATTACCGGAGGAATCGGTGCCGGGAAATCAGAGATACTTGCATATATCAGAAAACATTATCTCTGTGAGATTTATCTTGCGGATGAAGTGGCACATCTGGTAAAGGAACCCGGAACGGAGTGTTACGGCGCACTGGTTACGCTTTTGGGCGAGGATGTCATAGCAGATGACGGACGGATTGACAAGGGAAAAATGGCGGAAAAAATATTTGGCAATAACACTTTACTTGAGAAGGTAAACGCTTTGATCCATCCGGCTGTCAGATCCTTTCTGCTGGAAAGACTGGAACGGGCGCGGAGCGAGGGGATAGTTGAATTATTCTTTGTGGAAGCGGCTTTGCTGATTGAATGCGGATATGGCGGTCTGGTGGATGAAATGTGGTATGTTTATGCCGCGGAATCTGTGAGAAGAGAACGTTTGAAGAGGGCAAGAGGTTACAGTGAGGAAAAGATTGATCGCATCATGGAACAACAGCTCAGTGAGGAGCAGTTCCGACAAAACTGTGATTTCGTAATAGACAACAGCGGCTCTATTGAGGACAGCTGGCGTTTGATAGATAAAAAGTTGGAGGCTTATACATGGCGGCAATGAGAGACGGACAGGGACAACTAGTATTTGGTCTGGATATCGGTACCAGAAGTATAGTGGGAACTGTTGGCTATATCAACGGTATTAAATTTCATGTTCTGGCACAGTGTATCAGAGAGCATGATACCAGAGCTATGCTGGATGGACAGATTCATGATATTGCCAGAGTGGGACAGACGATTACCTATGTGAAGGAGCAATTAGAGTCTGAATTAAACTGTAAATTAACAAAAGTATGCATAGCTGCAGCAGGTCGGGTACTTCGGACAATTACCACTCACGCCGAACAGAAATTTGATGAGGACCATGAGGTAACTGCGGAGGATGTATACAGTCTTTCCACATTGGGAGTAGAAGTGGCCTATGATGAGTTTGTAAAGAGCAATGATACGGATATGAAATTCTACTGTGTGGGATATACTCCTATGAGGTATTATCTGAACGGGTATCAGATAGGAAACCTGGAAGCTCATAAGGCGAGAAGCATCGGAATTGACCTGATAGCCACTTTCCTGCCGGATGATGTGGTTGACGGCTTGTATAAGGCAGTGGAGCAGGCGGGCCTCGAAGTGGCCAACATGACATTGGAGCCGATTGCGGCGATTCAGCTTGCCATACCGGAAAAGTTCAGAATGTTAAATATGGCTTTGGTGGATGTGGGAGCAGGCACCAGTGATATCTCCATTACCCGTGAGGGAACCATCACTGCTTACGGAATGATTCCTGTTGCAGGGGACAGTCTGACTGAGGTACTGGTACAGCATTGTCTGGTGGATTTTGATACCGCAGAAAATATCAAACGCCGGGCAGACCGGGAAGAGTCTGTGGATTATGTTGATATTATGGGATTACCCCAGACGATAACAGCGCAGGAAGTAAAGGATGTACTGTCAGGTCATGTCAATGAGATGACAGAACAGGTAGCTTCCTGCATCAGAGAACTGAACGGAGATAAAGCAGTCAGCGCGGTGTTTGTTGTCGGCGGAGGCGGTATTATCCCGGGCTATACCGAGAGCCTCGCCAGACAGCTTGGTATTCCCGCGGAGCGTGTGGCAATCCGCGGACAGGAAGTAATGCAGTCCGTTGTATTTGAAAATGAGAATCCCCGAAACGATTCCCTGATGGTAACGCCGATCGGTATTTGCCTGAGCTATTATCAGCAGAGTAACAGCTTTATTTTTGTTGATTTTAACGGAAAACATGTCAAACTGTACGATAACGGTAAACTCACTGTTGCAGATGCGGCGGTTCAATGTGAATTGGTCAATGAAGATCTTTTCCCGAAGAGAGGGATGGCGTTGACCTTTAAAGTCAATGGCAAAACCAGAATTATCAGAGGAACCCCCGGAGAAGCGGCTGTGATTCGCGTGAATGGGGAAACAGCCGATATCTACAGTCAGGTACATAACGGAGACAGGATTCAGGTAACCACATCCACTGCAGGAGAAGCAGCCTCCATGGAGCTTGGAAGGCTGCCTGAAATGTCGGAAAAGCTTCGTGTATGTGTGAATGATATGGGAATTGATTTGCCGAGAACTGCTTTGGTAAACGGTAAGCTGGAGAATGAGTTTTATTCCATTCAGGAAAATGATGATATTACCGTAAAGAATTATTATACCGTAAGAGAGATTGCGGAATTCATGGATGTACCGCTTGGGGGGAAAATAACGGTGAATGATATCCCGGCGAATACAGGGACAAGAGTATACGAGAATTTCACCCTGTGCTGGAATCCCGATGCGGAACTTACATACGAAGAACTGGAAGGTCCTGAGGAAGAAGAGAAAACAACTGTAGTTGAGCAGGATTCTATGCCCGGACAGAATCCCGTGCCTGAACAGCATCCCGAGTCTGAACAGTCTGACGATGCAGATCATATGATTGTGATTGTAAACAATGCACCGACGGTATTGTTTGGAAAAGACAGTTATGTTTTTGTGGATGTTTTTTCATTTATCAATTTCGATTTAAAGAGCTCCCAGGGGCGAACCATTGTCACAAAGTTAAACGGAAGAGACGCTGAGTACATGGAGCCTTTGAGTGAGGGAGACAAGATCGAGATTTACTGGAAAGATAATAAGACTGATGAGAGGATATAGCTATGAGATTGTGCAGCATAGCCAGCGGAAGCAGTGGCAACTGCATTTATGTGGGATCTGAAGCGACACATTTATTGATTGATGCAGGAGTCAGCTGCAAACGTATTGAAGCGGGTCTTAGGGTGCTGGAGCTTGACGGAAGAGATGTTGATGGTATTTTTATCACTCATGAACACACGGATCATATCGGAGGCCTCGGAGTGATTGCGAGAAAATTTGAAATTCCGATTTATGCAACTCGCGGCACGATTGAGGCAATGAAAAGAACAAGCGGTTTGCAGAATGTGAATACAGAGCTGTTTCATGAAGTAAGGGAGGATGAGAAGCTTGTACTCAAGGATCTGACCGTCAATCCCATGAAAATCTCCCATGATGCAGCACAGCCCGTTGGATATCGGATTTCCCACGGAAGCAAGAGAGTTGCGGTGTGTACGGATATTGGCGTATATAATGATTATACCGTGGAGTGCCTGAGAGGAATGGACGCTCTGCTCCTGGAAGCCAATCATGATGTGAATATGCTTCAGGTTGGTCCCTATCCCTATTATTTAAAGCAACGGATTCTTGGGGACAGGGGGCATCTGTCCAATGAAAATTCCGGGAGACTTCTCTGCAGAATCCTTCATGACAATCTGAAAACTATCCTGCTGGGACATTTGAGTAAAGAGAATAATCTTCCGGAGCTGGCGTATGAAACGGTGAGAATGGAGATTGCAATGGGGGATAATCCATATAAGCCTGAAGATTTTGACATACGTGTGGCTTCAAGAAGTGAGGTAACAAGACCGGTGTATTTGAATTGACAGCTGAATTGAAATCTATAAAGGCTTGCAAAAATTGCCGGAATGTTGTTTAATGTATCATAAATGATTATTTTGCGCTGTGCGCAGGAACGGAGTTAATTACATGAAGAAGACAATCATTACAGTAGTAGGAAAAGATACGGTCGGAATTATTGCCAAGGTATGTACCTATTTGGCGGAGAATGGAATCAACATTCTTGATATTTCCCAGACAATTGTTCAGGGATATTTCAATATGATGATGATTGTAGATACGAACAGCTGCAACAAGCAGTTTGGTGACGTCGCAGACGAGCTGAAGGCATTGGGAGAGCAGATTGGTGTTATCATCAAATGTCAGAAGGAAGAGATCTTTGACTCCATGCACAGAATCTAAGAAAATGAAAGGCTGACAAGAGAATGATTAATCTATATGAAGTAACCGAAACAAACGATATGATCGAAAAAGAGAACCTGGATGTACGTACCATTACACTGGGTATCAGTCTTCTGGATTGTATTGATTCTGATTTACAGAAGTTAAATCAAAAAATATATGACAAGATTCATCAGGCGGCAAAGGATCTTGTGAAAACCGGTGAGGAGATTTCCAGAGAATTCGGCATTCCAATTGTGAATAAGAGAATCTCAGTTACTCCTATTGCATTGGTGGGAGGTGCTGCTTGTAAGACCGTAGAAGACTTTGCTTCCATTGCGAAGACCTTGGACAAGGTCGCTCATGAAGTGGGAGTGAATTTCATTGGAGGATATTCTGCTCTGGTTTGTAAGGGTATGACTCCGGCGGATGAGCTTTTGATCCGCTCTATTCCGTTGGCTCTATCCACCACGGAAAGAGTCTGCAGCTCTGTCAATCTCGGTTCAACCAAAACCGGTATCAATATGGATGCCGTGAAGCTGATGGGAGAGATTATCAGAGAGACAGCGGAATATACCAGGGAAGATGATTCCCTGGGGTGTGCAAAGCTTGTGGTGTTCTGCAATGCACCTGATGACAATCCGTTTATGGCCGGTGCATTCCATGGTGTAACGGAAGCAGATAAGATTATCAACGTAGGTGTCAGTGGCCCCGGCGTTGTTAAGACTGCATTGGAGAAGGTTCGTGGAGAGAGCTTTGAAATTCTTTGCGAAACGATTAAGAAGACTGCATTCAAAGTGACGCGTGTTGGTCAGCTGGTGGCAAAAGAGGCTTCTGCGAGACTTGAGGTTCCCTTTGGAATTGTAGACCTTTCCCTGGCACCCACTCCCGCAATCGGTGACAGTGTGGCGGATATTCTGTGTGAGATTGGACTGGAGCATGCCGGAGCGCCCGGTACAACGGCAGCACTTGCACTTTTAAATGATCAGGTGAAAAAGGGAGGTGTTATGGCATCTTCCTATGTGGGTGGTTTGAGCGGTGCCTTTATTCCTGTCAGTGAGGACCAGGGAATGATAGATGCGGTACGTGCCGGAGCACTTACACTTGAGAAGCTGGAAGCTATGACCTGTGTATGTTCGGTAGGTCTGGATATGATCGCAATTCCCGGAGATACAAAGGCGACTACGATTTCCGGTATCATTGCGGATGAGATGGCAATCGGTATGGTCAATCAGAAGACAACTGCGGTTCGTGTGATTCCCGTGATCGGAAAGGGAGTGGGAGAGACAGTGGAATTCGGTGGACTTTTAGGTTATGCACCGATTATGCCTGTCAATGGATTTTCCTGTGACGCTTTCGTGAACAGGGGGGGAAGAATCCCTGCCCCGATCCACAGCTTCAAGAACTGATTCCTGCCACAAAGCGGTTTATATGATTATCATCGGATGAGTGTACTCGTTTATGGGTACACTCTTTCTTTTTTGTGCGGCAATACCAAGGTAAAACTGGCTGATGCGAAGATCATTTTGGAATCGCAGATAATCCTTATCCGATAAGCTGTTTTTTGCATCTGTAAGCTTTGTAATGACTGGGATCGAAGAATGATTACAGATTGCAGAGAGCAGATTTTCTGCTTCTTTTCGAAATCCCAATACTCTTACATAAGGAATTGCCGGGGGGATATCTTTTGAAGGAGCGTCAACCAGATCCAGCATGATATGTAGGAGACAGCGACTGATGCGGCTGTAAGTCACTTCTTTTGTCTTCAGTATGTCACAAAAGGAACTGTAATCACGAAAGGCAGACAATTTGTTTTTGATACGGTCAGAAAGCTCTTCGGATACGTCAGGATATTTTTCGTAACCCCGATCTCTTTCGGACAAAAGCCGATAATAAAGAACCTCCGAAAAATCATTTTCACTGACAAAGGCAATGCGGTTCTGCGATGAGGACAGCAGGCAGGCTGAAGATTCAGGAAGAGCATAGCTTAGCTCCGAAAGAGGAACAGAGGAAAGAAGAGCCTTGCGAATCGCAGAAGCGGAACAGAATTCACCTTTGATATCTTCGCTGTGATAGCCGTTATCACTTCTTGTAATGGTCAATGGTCTTATATTGCTTTCCTGTCTGTTGAGGGCTTTTAGGTATTCAATTCCCAAAATATTGTTGGGAGAGGATAGAATCTGAAAACTTTTGTCGGAACCAAGATATTCGGATAAAGCAGTTGCCCTCGCAGACGGGAAGTTCATCCCAAGATTTAACTTGGAACGGAGAAGCAGGCGATATTCTTCGGGCTCTGTGACAAGCAGAGAAGCAATGGAAGTAAGCAAACCAAGATCGCCGCATTCACTGCCGAAGGACAGGGTGTCGACTGTTCCGAGACTGTTTAAGATGGACACCGCACCATAAGCAAAGGCTTCTGCGCTGGCTGTGGCGTAATAAGGGGGAAGCTCCAAAATCAGATCTGCGCCGCCCCTCAGTGCCATTTCGGTTCGAGTATGTTTATCTGTCAAAGCAGGACCGCCACGCTGTACAAAATTACCACTCATGATTGCGATGGTATAGTCTGCACCAGAGATGGCTTTGGAGGTATCCAGTAGATATTTATGTCCGTTATGAAACGGGTTGTATTCTGCAATGATGCCGTTAATCTTCATGGAAATCCTTTCAAAATATTGAACACTTTCTCTTGAATACAAGCTTTTTGTTTAGTATAATATATCATATGTATTTTGTACAGACTGAGATGTGGGGTACCCGATGAAAGGAGAAGAAAAGTGTCATACATAGATACAATAAAAGAGAGAGCAAGACTGGACAAAAAAACAATTGTTCTTCCGGAATCCAACGACAAAAGAACACTATTGGCGGCGGCTAAGATCATGGAAGAGGGAATTGCCAATATTATCATGATCGGAAACAAGGAAAAGATCATGGATGGTGCCGGATGGCTGGAAGTTGATCTGTCCGGGATCAAGGTGGTTAATCCGGCCACTGACGGTAAATTGGATGATTATGTCAATTTGCTGTATGAGACCAGAAAGGCTAAGGGAATGACGCCTGAGAAGGCCCGGGAGATCCTGCTTGCAGATTATATTACATATGGTATTGTCATGGTAAAGGCTAATGATGCGGACGGATTGGTTGCAGGTGCCTGCCATTCTACCGCAGATACTTTAAGACCTGCACTTCAGATTCTGAAGACGGCACCGGGAGTAAAGCTCGTATCCGGCTTCTTTATCATGGATACTCTGTTCAAGGATTTGGGAGAGAATGGAGCATTCCTGTTTGCAGACTGCGGACTGAATCAGGATCCTACCGCAGAAGAGCTGGCTGCCATTGCAGATACTTCATCCAGAAGCTTTAAGCAATTGATCGGTCCCAAGCCGATTATTGCCATGTTGAGCCATTCCACAAAGGGCAGTGCAAAGCATCCTTTGGTTGACAAGGTGGTGGAGGCTACCAGAATTGCCAGAGAAGAGTATCCTCATCTTACCATTGATGGTGAACTCCAGCCGGATGCTGCACTGGTTCCGAGTGTCGCCAAGACCAAAGCCCCGGAAAGTGCTGTGGCAGGTAAGGCAAATGTGTTGATCTTTCCTAATCTTGATGCGGGTAATATCGGATATAAGCTGGTACAGAGACTGGGCGGTGCTCAGGCGTACGGTCCCATGCTCCAGGGAATTGCAAAGCCTGTCAACGACCTGTCCAGAGGCTGTTCCTGGCAGGATATCGTAGGTGTTGTGGCGCTGACGGCAGTTCAGGCACAGTTAGTATAATAGATTCAAAAGATTTTATACTTGAAAGGAAAATAAAAATGAAAGTTTTAGTTATCAATTGTGGTAGTTCTTCCCTGAAATTCCAGCTGATTGATTCGAATACCGAGGCTTGTCTTGCCAAAGGCTTATGCGAAAGGATTGCCATTGAGGGAAGCATGATTTCCTATACGCCCGCAGGCGGAGAAAAGGAAAAGAAAGTGACTCCCATGCCGGATCATACAGAAGCTATTCGTCTTGTTCTTGATGTGTTGACAAATCCTGTGACCGGAGTGGTCAAGAATCTGGATGAAATCGGTGCAGTAGGACACAGAGTAGTACATGGAGGAGAAAGGTTTGCACAGTCCGTGCTGATTGACGATGCAGTCCTGAAGGCGATTGAAGAGTGCAATGATCTGGCACCGTTACATAATCCTGCGAACTTGATTGGAATCAATGCATGCAGAAAACTGATGCCTTCAACACCTATGGTTGCTGTTTTTGATACGGCATTCCATCAGACAATGCCCGAAGAAGCATATATGTACGGAATCCCTTATGAGTATTATCGCAAGTACAAGGTGAGAAGATATGGTTTCCATGGAACCAGTCATTCCTATGTGTCCAGGAGGGCTGCTCAGGTTCTGAATCTGAAATACGAGGACTTAAAGATCATCGTATGCCACCTGGGAAATGGAGCCAGCGTATCCGCTGTTAAGAATGGAAAGTGCGTGGACACCTCTATGGGACTTACCCCTCTGGAGGGACTGATTATGGGAACACGTTCCGGAGATATTGATCCTGCAATTATTGAGTTTATTGCACACAAGGAAAACAAGAATATAGATGAGATTATGAATATCCTTAATAAAAAATCCGGTGTGTTGGGATTGTCGGATAATCTGTCGTCCGATTTCCGTGATATTGAAGAAGGTTACTTCAAGGGGGATGAAAATGCTGTTCGTGCCATGAAGACCTTCTGCTATCGAGTTGTAAAACAGATCGGAGCCTATGTTGCAGCAATGAATGGTGTAGATATCATATGCTTTACAGCTGGCGTAGGTGAGAATGGTCCGCTGGTACGTACATTGGTTTGTGAGCAACTCGGTTATCTTGGTGTTGAGCTTGACGAAGAAGCAAATGCAAAGCGCGGTGAAGACATTGAGATAACCCAAACGGGGTGCAAAACAAAGGTTATGGTTATTCCAACCAATGAAGAGCTTGCAATTGCACGTGAAACCGTTCAGATTACAGAACAGAGGGCATAGAAGGTGAGTCGTGAATGGTCAAACGGATGGACACACAGGAGAAGAAGGTTTCCTGTCGTTAAGTTAATCCTTGTAGTTTTAATATGTGTTTTGATACTGGGTGTATCCTTATTATTGATTTATTATTTAATAGATAGTAAAAACAGTAAGGCACAGGGGGCTTTTGCGTCAGGTACTTCTGTGGCAGAAAACAATTCGGAACAACCGGACGGCTCAGAACAATTTACTGATTCGGAAAAACCTTCTGAAGCGGCGCCGATTGTGATAGAACTGCCGAAGGAACATAAGGTTGACTTTTATGTTCCGGAGCATGAAGGGATTCCGCTGATTCTCATAGACCCGGGACATGGCGGATATGATGTGGGAGCCAATGCCGGAAGCTGTCTGGAAAAGGATATTAATCTTGCCATTGCGCTGAAGACCAGGGATCAACTGAACCGTATGGGATATGTCTGTGTTGTGACAAGAGAAGATGATTCTCATCTGTATCTGTCGGATCGAACAAACATAGCAAATGACATTAAGGCGGATGTCTGTGTAAGTATTCATCAGAATTTCTTTGATCAAACGGATATCACGGGTACGGAGACTTGGTATGGCTCGGAAGACAGCAGGGATTTGGCAACGTTTATTCACAAAAAGGTGGTTGAACACGCACAATCCAAGAGCAGGAGTGTTCAGGAGGGAGATTATCATATGGTACGCGAGACCATGATGCCATCCTGCCTGATTGAAGTCGGTTTTCTCAGCAATCCTGAGGAACGGAATAATTTACTCAGCTCAGAATACCAGGAGAAGATTGCGACAGGAATCGCGGAAGGCATTGATGAATACCTGAAACAATCTCAATCAAATAAAAACAGCTAAAAATTTTATTGACAAATGTATATCTGCTATGTATAATAAGTCAGTGTGTGAAAAGAAAATGCCTTGTTTTTATGCATAGGAGCCGCTATGTTAGTGAATTTGTCTGATGTATTGACATCCGAAGGCAATAACATGAATTTAGAAATACCTCTTGAGATGACTGAGTTTGACGGTGGAACAGGCGTGTTTGAGATTACGGAGAAGTCACCGGTTATCTTGAAAATCTCCAATGTTGAAGCGGATAAAGCTAAGATTGAGGGGAAAGTAAAGGTTATATTTCGAACGGCGTGTGATCGTTGCCTTGCTGAGGTTCCCACCTCCCTTGATTTGGAATTTGAGAGGTTGGTGACTTCGCCGGAAATAGCTTCAGAAGATGAAGCGGTTGATGATCTGAGTTTTATGGAAGGTTATCAGCTGAATGTAGAGACTTTTGTGTACAATGAAATCATTGGCAGCTGGCCTGCAAAGATTCTGTGTAAGGAAGACTGTAAGGGATTATGTCCCGTATGTGGCCAGGATCGAAATGAGAGGGAATGCGGATGTGATACATTCGTTCCCGACCCGCGCATGGCAGCGATTCAAGATATTTTTAACGCAAATAAGGAGGTGTAACAATGTCTATTTGTCCTAAGAATAAATCTTCTAAAAGCAGAAGAGATAAGAGGAGAGCAAACTGGAAAATGAGCGCTCCCACTTTGGTAAAGTGCAGCAAGTGCGGTGCTCTGATGGCGCCTCACAGAGTATGCAAGGCTTGTGGTTCTTATAACAAGAAACAGGTTATTGATGTTGAATAACCTCGTGTGCTAATCTGTATGAATCGAGCAGAGTGGCTGTCGGTGTATAAGCCGGCAGCTTTTTTCTTGCTTTTAAAAGAATTATATTTCCGTATGAGTAAATTATACTTGATTTTTAGATATGGGTTTAGTATAGTAAAAAACGATAGTAGAAATGCAAAGAGGTACAATAAATGACTGATATGGTGAACGTGGCATTGGATGTCATGGGTGGCGATAATGCACCGTTGGAAACGGTTAAAGGTGCGGTAGAAGCCATCAATGAAGATAAGCGCGTAAAAGTATTTCTTGTGGGACGTGAACCTGTAATTCGGGAGGAACTGAAAAAATATACATATAATTCAGAACAGCTTGAAATCATACATGCAGAAGAAGTGATTGAGACAGGCGAACCGCCTGTGATGGCAATCCGGCGCAAAAAGGACTCGTCCATGGTTAAGGCGTTCAACCTGGTGAAGGAGGGAACCTGTGACGCTATGGTATCAGCCGGAAGCACCGGTGCAGTGCTGGTCGGCGGACAGGTTATCATCGGAAGAATTAAAGGTGTTGAAAGACCGCCACTTGCGCCAGTTATTCCTAATATTAACGGGGTCAGTCTTCTGTTGGACTGCGGTGCGAATGTGGATGCCAGACCCGCCCATCTTTTGCAATTTGCTAAAATGGGAAGCATATACATGGAGAGTGTGATTGGAATCAAGAATCCAAGAGTTGCACTATTAAATATCGGAGCGGAAGAAGAAAAGGGAAATGCTTTAACAAAAGAAGTTTACCCGCTTTTGAAGAGTTGTCCGGAGATCAATTTTGTCGGGAATATTGAAGCTCGTGATGTGCCAATGGGAGCCGCGGATGTTATTGTGTGTGAAGCCTTTGCAGGAAATGTTGTTCTCAAAATGCTGGAAGGTGTCAGCGCGGCATTGATACAGAAGATTAAAGCAGGCATGATGATCAACCTGAGAAGTAAAATCGGTGCACTTTTGGTAAAACCGGCATTAAAGAAAACCTTAAAGGGGTTCAGTACAGAAGAATATGGAGGGGCGCCGTTGCTTGGCCTGAACGGCTTGCTGGTAAAAACACACGGAAGCAGCAAGGCAATTGAAATCAGACATTCTATCTTACAATGCATTGCATTTAAGGAGCAGAATATAAATGAAAAAATAAGGGAACAGATTGTTCTTGAAGATTAAAGAAAGAAGGAAAAAAAGATGGAATTTGAAAAATTAAAGAAAGTAATTGCGGAAGTATTAAATGTTGACACTGATGAGATTACCATGGAAACCACATTTATGGATGATCTTGGCGCTGATTCTTTGGATGTGTTCCAGATTATCATGGGCATCGAGGAAGAGTTTGGGATTGAGATTCCGGCAGAAAATGCTGAGAAGATTACAACTGTCGAAGAGGCTGTTGAGTTGATTAAGAGTGTACAGAATTAATCAGTAAAGCTGTAAAGAAGCTCATTATTATATTGATTTCAATAAGAGCAGTCCGCAGAGCGTACTGCTCTTTGTTTTAGAAGGACGATAATTATGCCGAATGAATATAACCTAGAAGAGCTGGAACGCCGTGTGGGCTATCAGTTTCAGAATATTCAGCTCCTGAAGCAGGCCATGACACACAGCTCCTACGCAAATGAGCAGAAAATAAATAAAACAGGTAATTATGAACGACTGGAATTTTTGGGCGATGCTGTTTTGGAACTTGTTTCAAGTGAGTTCCTTTACAAGAAGAACCCGAGAATGCCGGAAGGACAATTAACCAAGATGCGAGCCTCTATGGTATGTGAGCCTTCGCTTGCCTTTTGTGCAAAAGACTTGGAATTGGGTAAGTTCTTACTCCTGGGGAAGGGGGAGGAAGGCACCGGCGGACGTAACAGGGAGAGTATTATCGCAGATGCGGTGGAGGCTGTCATAGGTGCGATTTATATAGACGGAGGAATGGTTCCCGCAAAGGAGTTTATCGATAAATTTGTGCTTGCTGATTTGGAAGATAAGCAGCTGTTTTATGACAGTAAGAGTAATCTGCAGGAACTTATTCAAGGACAATTGAAAAAAGAGTTTAGTTACGAGTTGCTTGAGGAAAGTGGTCCGGAACATGAAAAAACCTTTCATGTACGTGTATGTATGGAGGGAACCCCCATGGGAGAAGGGGTTGGGAGAACCAAAAAAGCGGCAGAGCAGCAGGCGGCATACAATACTTTGCTACAGTTGAGGGATAAAGGATATGTATTTAAAAAGTATTGAGGTACAGGGGTTTAAATCATTTGCCAACAAAATAAACTTTCAGTTTCACAATGGTATTACCGGAATTGTGGGACCGAATGGCAGCGGAAAAAGTAACGTAGCGGATGCAGTGCGCTGGGTATTGGGAGAACAGCGTGTTAAGCAGCTGCGTGGTTCCAGCATGCAGGATGTCATTTTCTCGGGTACAGAGAACCGGAAGCCCTTGAGTTATGCTTATGTTTCCATTACTTTGGATAATGCGGATCATCAGCTGGCGATTGACTTTGATGAAGTCACGGTTGCAAGACGTATCTACCGTTCCGGGGAAAGTGAATATCTGATCAATGGCAGTCCTTGCCGTTTAAAGGACGTAAATGAATTGTTCTACGATACCGGTATCGGTAAGGAAGGTTATTCCATCATCGGGCAGGGGCAGATTGATAAGATCCTGAGCGGAAAACCGGAAGAGAGGCGTGAACTTTTCGACGAGGCAGCCGGTATCGTTAAATTCAAGCGGAGAAAAGCTGCTGCGCAGGACAAGCTGGCTGTGGAGAAACAGAACCTTGTTCGTGTCAACGATATTCTTGCCGAATTGGAAAAACAGGTTGGTCCTCTGGAAAAACAGTCTGAAACGGCAAAGATATATCTGCGAAAAAGAGAAGAACTGAAGACCCTGGATGTGAATGTATTCCTTTTGGAGAATGCGCATATTCGAGAACAACTTGTACAGGTGGAAGAAAAGTGCAGGCTGGCAGGCGGTGAACTGGCAGAAACCGGTGAAAAGTATGAGAAGATCAAAGAAGAATACGAGAGAATACAGGCGGAAATAGAAAGCCTAGAGGTGATCATTGAACAGACCAGAAGTACAGTGACAGATACCGGATTGATGCGCGGTAAGCTGGAAGGTGAAATGAATGTGCTGAAGGAGCAGATAAATTCTGCCAGAGGCAGTGAAGCCCACCTGAACAACCGTAAGCTTGCCCTGGAAAACGAGATTGCGGTAAAAGAAAAAGATAGAGCCGGTATATTGTCTGAAAAAAGTGAAGCTGATGTTCAGATGCAGGAAATCATTCAAAAGGCAGAAGAACAGAGAAACAGATTGAATGACCTTCAGACAAAGATTGCAGAACTGAACAGCGCCATTGAAGAAGGCAAGAATACCATCATCGGAGAATTGAATCAAAGAGCGGCTATTAAGTCGAGAATGGGGCGCTTTGATACCATGATGGAGCAGGTGAATATTCGAAAAGCAGAGCTTAATTCACGATTGCTTCGCGCAAAATCAGACGAAGCTGCCAGAGAAGAAAATATTCGCAAGATGGGGGAGAAATTTGAGGCAGTAACAGAAGAGATTCGTTTACTCACTGAAAAGGAGGCTTCCATAGAACTGGCACTCGGAGATGCAAGGGAGGAGCTGACCAGGAAAGATTCGAAGCTCCGTGAGACCCAGAACGCCTATCACATGGAGAAATCCAAACTGGATACTTTGTCCAATCTGACAGAGAGATACGAAGGCTATGGCGGCAGTGTCAAGAAAGTCATGGAACAGAAGGAAAAGAATCCCGGTATTATCGGTGTAGTGGCAGACATTGTTAAAGTCGAAAAGAAGTACGAAACAGCGATTGAGACAGCGCTTGGCGGTAATATACAGAATATTGTAACGGATGATGAAGAAACTGCGAAGAAAATGATTCGCTTTCTAAAGGAAAATCGCTTGGGACGAGCCACATTCCTTCCCCTTACCAGTATCAACAATCCTCAGGAATTCAAGAATCCTGAGTCCCTGAAGGAAAAGGGTGTCATCGGAATGGCTGATGAACTGGTACAGACACAGCAAGAGTATCGCAGCGTTGCGAAAGCGATGTTGGGACGAATCGTAGTTGTTGACAATGTAGATAATGCGGTAAAAATTGCCAGAAAGTATGATTACGGTATCAGAATGGTTACCCTGGAAGGTGAATTGCTGGTACCCGGCGGTGCTATCAGTGGTGGTGCTTTCAAAAATAACAGTAATCTGCTGGGGAGACGTCGGGAGGTGTCCGAACTCGAAAAGAGTGTCCGGAAATTATTGGCAGCCATTGATGCTTTGAACCGTGAGATTGATGAAACAAAAGCAGGGAGAAACAAACTTCGGATGGAGCTGGAGAATGTCAAGACGGAACTCCAGAAAAAGTCTAT
The DNA here is from genome assembly GCA_945621435.1 of uncultured Lachnospiraceae bacterium. Lineage (GTDB taxonomy): Bacteria > Bacillota > Clostridia > Lachnospirales > Lachnospiraceae > Acetatifactor. The sequence continues at coordinate 7,057 of CALZBR010000020.1, read as the reverse complement.
TGAACAAAATACCATCAGATTAAATATCAGTCAGGCCCGGGAACGCATGGAAGAGGATGTGGAAGGGGTTGCTTCCCTGAAGCTCGAAGAGAAAGAGATTGAAGAAAAGGTTCTTGAAATCAGGAATGATAAAGAGAATATCCAGAAGGAACTGACTGGCAGTGAGACGCTGGAAAAAGAAACACAGGAAAAGATTAACGGGTATCAGCAGGAGCTTGATGATAAGAGAAAACAGGAAACGGAGGTCTCGGCGCTTGTTACCGAATGGGAGCTGAAAGTGGAAAAAATGCGTCAGACCCAGGGATTTAAGCAGGCTAACGCCAATCGTATCGACGAGGAGCTGGGGCGTTTCAGAGCGGAACTTGCAGAAATCTTAGATGCGCTGGAGAAGAATCATCAGGAAGCGGAACAGAAACGGATTAACATTCAGGAAATTGAAAAGACGATAGAAGCCTCCTATGATACGCAAAATGAGTCCGAAGTAAAGCTGAAAGACAGTATTTCTCACAAAGAAGAACTGACCGTAAAGCAGAAGAGCTTTTTTACAACCAGAGAAGAGATGTCAGAAAAGATGTCAGCCCTGGACAAGGAAGTATACAGGCTGAATGCCCAGAAGGAAAAGCTGGAAGATGGCATGGAGAGTCAGATCAACTACATGTGGAATGAGTACGAGATTACGCTGAGTGATGCATCTGCGATCCGCGATGAGAATCTGACTGATCTTTCTGCCATGAAAAAGGAGATTTTCGGACTGAAGGAACAGATTAAAAAGCTCGGTGATGTTAATGTAAATGCCATTGAAGACTACAAGAATCTGATGGAACGATTTACATTTATGAGCACACAGCGGGATGACCTTGTGGAAGCGGAAAAGACGCTGGAAGGCATCATTGAGGAACTGGATACCGCGATGAGAAAACAGTTCACGGAAAAGTTTGAATATATCAATCGTGAATTCGATAAGGTATTCAAAGAATTGTTTGGCGGAGGTAAGGGAACTCTGGAACTGATGGAGGACGAGGATATTCTGGAAGCGGGAATCCGTATTATTGCACAGCCTCCGGGAAAGAAATTGCAGAATATGATGCAGCTTTCCGGTGGTGAGAAGGCTCTGACAGCTATTTCTCTGCTCTTTGCAATTCAGAATCTGAAGCCTTCACCGTTCTGCCTGCTGGATGAGATTGAGGCGGCGCTGGATGATTCCAATGTGGGAAGATTTGCAAAATACTTACATAAATTGACGAAAAATACCCAGTTTATCGTTATTACGCACAGAAGAGGAACCATGGAGCAGGTGGATCGTCTGTATGGCATAACGATGCAGGAAAAAGGTGTATCTACGCTTGTAAGTGTGAATTTGATCGACAAGGATCTTTCGGACTAAGAAGCCTTAAGCAGGGAAAGGAGATTGCAAATATGTCTGAAGAAAAATTAGGTTTTTTTGCCAGATTAAAAGCAGGACTTGCCAAAACAAGAAACAGCATTGTGCGTGGAATAGATGCCGTATTCAGCGGATTTTCCTCTATTGATGATGAATTCTTTGAAGAGTTGGAAGAAATCCTGATTATGGGGGATATCGGTGTTTCCGCAACCAATGATATTTTGGAAAGACTAAAGGAACAGATTAAAGAAAAACATATCAAGGAACCCATGGAGTGTAAGCAGCTCCTGGTAGACAGTATCAAAGAACAGATGAAGGTTGATGAGACAGCTTATGAGTTTGAGGAAAAGCAGTCGGTTGTCATGGTGATCGGTGTTAACGGGGTTGGAAAGACTACCTCTGTAGGCAAACTGGCAGGTAAGCTGAAGAATCAGAAGAGAAAGGTTCTCATCGCCGCTGCGGATACCTTCCGGGCGGCGGCCGGTGACCAATTGGCAGAGTGGGCAAGACGGGCTGATGTTCCCATGGTGGGCGGTGTGGAAGGTGCCGACCCGGCCAGTGTGGTATATGATGCTGTGTCTGCGGCTAAAGCCAGAGGCGTTGACGTGCTTTTGATTGATACAGCGGGACGTTTGCACAATAAGAAGAACCTGATGGAAGAATTGCGAAAGATGAACCGCATTATTGACAGGGAGTTTCCGGACGCACATAGAGAGAATCTGATTGTGCTGGATGGAACTACCGGACAGAATGCGCTTGTACAGGCGAGAGAATTCGGTGATGTGGCAGAATTGACCGGTATTATTCTCACCAAGATGGACGGTACTGCTAAGGGTGGTATTGCGGTTGCCATTCAGTCGGAGCTTCAGGTTCCTGTCAAATATATCGGCGTGGGAGAAAGCATTGATGATCTACAGAAGTTCGACTCCGATGAGTTCGTAAACGCGTTGTTTGATGTAAAGAACGAGGAAGGCGGTCCGGCTGAGGAAGCGTTGAGTGCCGAAGAATAGGTTAATATACGGAGATAAAAGAGATGAAAGATATGCTAACACTTGACAGATTTGAGGAAGCTTCCGAGGTGGTCGGAAGAGTTACCCTTGAAACGAAACTTGTATACAGTGATTATTTCAGCAATCAGACCGGTAATAAGGTTTATTTAAAGCCGGAAAATATGCAATTCACAGGTGCATATAAGGTGAGAGGTGCCTATTATAAGATGAGCACTCTCACCGAAGAAGAGAGAGCAAAGGGGCTGATTACGGCTTCCGCAGGGAATCACGCCCAGGGAGTTGCGTATGCGGCTAAGTGTTATGGAGCAAAGGCAACTATTGTGATGCCCACTACTACACCCCTGATTAAGGTTAACAGAACCAAGAGCTATGGTGCCGAGGTGGTACTTTGGGGTGATGTTTATGATGAGGCATGTGCGAAGGCTTATGAGCTTGCGGAAGAACATGGATATACCTTTATTCATCCCTTTGATGACCTTGCCGTGGCTACCGGTCAGGGAACCATAGCGATGGAGATTGTTAAGGAACTGCCGCTGGTAGATTATATTCTGGTACCGATCGGTGGAGGAGGGCTGGCAACAGGCGTATCCACGCTTGCAAAGCTCTTGAATCCAAAGATTAAGGTGATCGGCGTGGAGCCGGCGGAGGCGGCTTGCATGAAAGCCTCGCTGGCGGCGGGAAAGGTAGTGACACTTCCGGGAGTCAACACCATTGCCGACGGTACCGCAGTGAAGACACCCGGAGGAAAGTTATTCCCCTATATTAAACAAAATCTGGATGATATCATCACCATAGACGATAAGGAACTGGTGGTTGCATTTCTGGATATGGTGGAAAACCACAAGATGGTAGTTGAAAACTCCGGTCTTCTGACGGTGGCAGCTTTGAAGCATTTAGATGTAAAGGATAAAAAAATTGTTTCCATCCTGAGCGGTGGCAATATGGATGTTATTACCATGTCTTCTGTGGTACAACAGGGATTGATTCTGAGAGACAGAATCTTTACGGTGTCTGTATTGCTTCCGGATAAGCCGGGTGAACTGAGCCGCGTGGCAGGTGTGATCGCAGGTATCAACGGCAACGTGATCAAGCTGGAGCACAATCAGTTTGTATCCATCAACCGTAATGCGGCAGTGGAACTGCGAATCACGCTGGAAGCCTTCGGCTCCGAACACAAGGCGCAGATTCTGTCTGCGTTGGAAAAAGAAGGCTATCGTCCCCGCATCGTAACTACAAATATTTGATTGAATTTATTTGATGCATGAATTCGCTTTTAAAATCCGCATATTCTAATTATGCGGATTTTTGAGTAAATGAAAAGGAATGAAACTATGACTAGGGAACAGCAAAACGAAATAAAGTATGAGGTAAAAAAGAGCCCAAAGAGAAGACTGCTAGATTATGCCAGGATAACCCTGGCAGCTGCCATGTATGCGGCAGCAATCAGTTTCTTTCTGGATCCCAATTCGTTGGTGCCGGGAGGAGTTACAGGAATATCTATTATACTAAACAGAATCATAAAGCTGGAAACGGGTACCTTGGTATTACTGATGAACATTCCCATTCTGGCAGTGGGAATGTGGAAGTTTGGTTTGAAGTTTATTTTGTCAACGATATATTGTACTGCACTCACTTCGTTTTTTATCAACATCTTTGCACCATACGGACCGATAACCACAGACCTGTTTCTTGCGGCGGTTACCGGAGGGGGAATGATGACCTTGGGAATCGGGCTGGCTTTTAAGGCCGGAGCAACAACGGGCGGAATGGATATCGTGGTAAAACTCCTGCGGTTAAAATACCCGCACTTAAAGACAGGTTTTTTGTTCCTGCTGGTAGATGCGGCGGTTGTTGCAGTGTCGGCACTGATCTTTCGAAATGTGGATGTGGCACTGTATGCAGGCCTTGTGGTTGTGGTAAATTCGGTTTTACTGGATGTAGTTCTGTATGGCAGGGACGGAGCCAAAATGATTTACATCATCAGCGACAGACCGGAAGCTATCACGGTGAGATTGTTGGAGGAGCTGGATATCGGTGTTACCTATATATCCGGCGTAGGCGCATACAGTGGAAAAGAGAAGCAGGTTATCTTCTGTGTTATGAAAAAGCAACTTTCACCTAAGGCGGAAGAAATAGTTCGTCAGGAGGATCCCGGAGCTTTTATGATAGTTACCAGTGCAAGCGAGATATTCGGAGAGGGATACAAGAATATTTTCAGCGAGAAATTATAAAAGAGTTACCGGGAAATTTACTGTCAAAAAAGCTGTCAAAAATAGTGTCAAGAAAAAATACTTGACACCGGTTCAAATGTATAGTAATATAGGCAAGGTTGCTGAGTAGTGAAAGATTAGGATTGCTATGTTCAGCATAAGAAAGGTCATATGATCGGAAGGCGGAGCCGATGGATGGATAAGCTTTACGAACAGACGATGTTATTTGATTTCTACGGTGAATTGTTGACAGAGCATCAGCGAAACGTGTATGAAGATGCATTGTATAACGACATGTCGCTTGGCGAGATTGCAGAAGAAAAGGGTATCAGCAGACAGGGTGTTCATGATCTGATAAAACGCTGTGACAGGATTTTGCAGGATTATGAAGACAGACTGCACCTGGTGGAAAGATTTTCCAAAGCCAAGCAAACGGTAGGCAGGATTCAAAAGCTTGCAGAGGCAGGTGGGGATACATCTGTGATGCAAAGTAATTTAAAACAAATCGGGAATCTTTCCCGGGAACTGCTTGAAGAATTATAGTGTTTAGATTCGGTTCTGTAAAAGGAGAAGCAAGTGGCATTTGAAAGCTTAACAGACAAACTTCAAAATGTATTTAAAAAGCTTCGAAGTAAGGGGCGACTTACGGAGGAAGATGTCAAGGCAGCGTTAAAGGAAGTAAAAATGGCGCTGCTGGAGGCGGATGTTAACTTCAAAGTCGTAAAGCAATTTGTAAAGTCAGTGGAAGAACGTGCGGTGGGGCAGGACGTGATGAACGGTCTGAACCCCGGACAGATGGTTATAAAGATTGTTAACGAGGAACTGATTTCCCTTATGGGAAGCGAGACTACTGAGATTGCGATGCAGCCCGGTAAGTCCATCACTGTGATCATGATGGTCGGACTTCAGGGTGCAGGTAAGACAACTGCTACGGCAAAGCTCGCAGGAAAGTTGAAAACCAAAGGGAAAAAGTCTCTGTTAGTAGCATGTGATATTTATCGGCCGGCAGCTATAGAGCAGTTAAAGATAAACGGTAAGAAGCAGGAAGTCGATGTCTTTGAGATGGGCACGGATCATAAGCCTGTGGAGATTGCGAGAGAAGCAATTGCTTATGCGGAGAAGAACGGTCATAATGTGGTGATTCTGGATACTGCCGGACGGCTTCATGTGGATGAAGATATGATGGCGGAGCTTCAGGATGTCAAATCCGGGGTCACTGTACATCAGACCATTCTGGTGGTAGATGCCATGACCGGTCAGGATGCCGTGAATGTGGCAAAGGAATTTGATGAAAAGGTCGGCCTCGACGGAGTTATCCTTACAAAGCTGGATGGCGATACCAGAGGCGGTGCGGCTCTTTCCATAAAGGCAGTCACCGGCAGACCTATTCTGTATGTTGGAATGGGTGAGAAGCTTTCCGATATGGAGCAGTTTTATCCGGATCGGATGGCAAATCGTATTCTGGGCATGGGAGATGTACTTTCCCTGATAGAGAAAGCCCAGGAGAGTATTGACATAGATGAAGAAAAAAGTCGTGAGATGGCCGGCAGAATGAAGAAGGGGAAATTCGATTTTGAAGACTACCTGGAAAGCATGAAGCAAATGCGCAACATGGGAGGATTGTCAAGTATCCTTAGCATGCTGCCGGGAATGGGACTGAAGGGTGCAAATCTGGAATCCATGGTGGATGAAAAACAGCTGAGTCATATGGAGGCGATTGTTCTCTCCATGACGAAAGCGGAACGGAGTAATCCAAAGCTTTTGAATCCACAGAGAAAGTACAGAATTGCAAAGGGTGCCGGCGTAGATGTCGCTGTGGTAAACAGATTTATCAAGCAGTTTGAACAGAGCCAGAAAATGATGAAGCAGTTTACCGGAGGCGGAAAACATAAGAGAGGAATGTTCGGCGGCTTCCCCGGAATGAAGGGCGGCGGATTTCCTTTCTGAGGATGATTCAACAGATGAATAGTGGTAAGCAAAAGCAATACCATTTTCATATATGGGTGCAAACTCAAAACAAAATATACAAAGATTTATGGAGGACAAAACAATGGCAGTAAAGATCAGATTGAGAAGAATGGGACAGAAGAAGGCTCCTTTTTATAGAATTATCGTAGCCGATTCCCGTTCCCCCAGAGACGGAAGATTCATTGAGGAGATCGGTACCTACGATCCCAGCACTGATCCCAGCACATTCAAGATTGATGAGGAACTTGCAAAGAAATGGCTTGCTAATGGTGCTCAGCCCACAGAGCAGGTTGGAAAACTCTTCAAGGTTGCTGGCATCGTAAAATAAATTACATTCTTTGGAGGTGGCTTATGAAGGAATTAGTAGAAGTACTTGCACGGGCGCTTGTGGACAATCCTGATGAGGTTGTTGTGACCGAGAGAACAGAAGGCCGAAATACAGTCATTGAACTTCATGTAGCTGCATCCGATATGGGTAAGGTTATCGG
>CALZBR010000019.1 GCA_945621435.1 uncultured Lachnospiraceae bacterium | reverse complement strand
CTGTGCATTCATAAGCCCTGCGGGCTTATTTCATCGCGCTATGCGCTCTATATGTACGAATTCAGTTTACTTGCTGCTCGTGCAAGCACGGCAGCGCGTAACTGATTCGTACATGCACAGCTTAAAAGACGCCGAATATGGCCATAAAGGTACCTGCTGCGACAGCGGTTCCGATAACACCTGCCACGTTAGGGCCCATGGCATGCATGAGCAGGAAGTTGGTGGGATCTGCTTCTGCACCAACCTTCTGGGATACACGTGCAGCCATAGGAACTGCAGATACACCTGCGGAACCGATTAACGGGTTCACCTTGCCGTGAGTTGCAATACACATGATCTTACCAAACAGGATTCCGGCTATGGTTCCGAATACGAATGCCGCAAGTCCGAGTGCTACAATCTTCAAGGTATCCAGGTTCAGGAATGCTTCCGCACTGGTGGTAGCACCGACGGAGGTACCCAGTAAAATAACAACGATATACATCAAAGCATTGGAAGCGGTCTCTGTCAGCTGTCTTACCACACCGGACTCACGGAAGAGGTTACCGAGCATCAGCATACCTACCAGTGGTGCTGTGGTGGGAAGGATCAGGCAGACGACGATTGTAACCACGATAGGGAACAGAATCTTCTCCAGCTTGGATACAGGACGGAGCTGTCCCATCTTTATCTTTCTTTCCTTTTCGGTAGTAAACAGCTTCATGAAAGGAGGCTGAATGATGGGAACCAGTGACATATAGGAATATGCTGCCACTGCGATAGGTCCCATAATTGCCGTCTGTCCCAGCTTACCGGCAAGGAAAATGGAGGTAGGACCATCCGCACCGCCGATAATGGAGACAGCAGCCGCAGCCATGTCGTTGAATCCAAGGAGGATTGCGCCAAAGTAAGCGGCGAAAATACCGAACTGTGCAGCCGCCCCCAGCAGAAAGCTCTTAGGGTTACTGATCAGGGGTCCGAAGTCTGTCATTGCACCAACACCCATGAAAATCAGGGAAGGCAAAATAGCCAGTTCGTCTAACTTGTAAAAGTAATACAGTAAGCCGCCAACACCGTTTGCAGCGTCTTCTGCATGCAGCATGATGTCGGGATAAATATTTACCAACAGCATACCAAAGGCTATCGGAGTTAAGAGCAGAGGCTCAAACCCATGACGTATAGCCAGATAAAGGAAAAAGCATGCAATCGCAATCATCAGATAGTTTCCCCAGGTCAAATTGAAGAACGCCGTCTGATGAATCAGATTGCTCATGGTAGTGACTATATATTCCATTTGTTGACCTCCTGTTGTCTATGAAGTAGCTTCTTCTAACACTCTGTTAATTCAGTGTTGCAAGAACAGCGCCTGCCTCAATTGCATCGCCAACAGCTACATCAATACTTGCAACAGTACCGTCTTCGGGAGCAACAACAGGGATTTCCATCTTCATTGCTTCGATAATGATGACAGCATCACCCTTCTTCACAGCGTCGCCAACCTTCTTCTCCAGCTTGAACACCTTACCTGCTGCACCGGCTTCAATCTTGATGCTGCCTGCGCCGCCTGCGGCCTTAGGTGCTGCTGCGGGTGCAGCCTTAGGTGCTGCCTTGGGTGCTGCGGGAGCCTTTGCTGCTACGGGTGCTCCTGTGGATGCGCCCTCTTCTACTGTTACATCATATACGTTTCCGTTTACGGTAATGGTATAATTCTTCATTTTATTTTCCTCCATTTAATGATTTGCTTATGCTCTTTTTCTGATAGAACGTACCACGAAGCCATCTGTTGATGTTGCCCCCTGGCTTGCGGCAATGGCAGCTGCAATTACTGCAACCAGTTCCAGGTCATCCGTTTCATCAATCACTTCTATATTGTTTTCTTCCTGTGCCTGAATCTGTGCTACTGCATTGTCAATTCCTGTATTCTTCTTTGCCTCTTTGCGCTTTTGCGCTGCAGCCTGAATCTTAGGAATGATAGCAAAGCAGGAAATAATAAGACTGATCAGAATCAGCACAATAAATACGGTTCCCATACCAATCAGGGTATTCAATCCGGCTTTGGTCATCAGCTGGCCAATGGATTTTATGGGATTTAAGGATGCGGATTCCAGCTTCAGAAACATGTCGTTGGACAAGATAACTTCTGCCGTAGCGTTACCCTTTTCTCCAATCACTTCAACCTCAGTCACAATGGTTTTTCCATCGATTTTCAAATCAACCTTACCGGTTCCCGTGATGGTTCCAATGTCCTTCAGTCCGGATTTAAATGAAATAACAGCCTGCGACAGTGCATATCCATCTACATTTAAGTCAAAAGCTTCCTCATAGCCTTCGACTTCAACTTGCATTTCCCCACACAAGTACTCCAATTCTTCCTGAGTGTACAGGTCAACCATTAAGGTTTTTCCCTCACAAAAGTCCTCAGCAATCAGAGTAACGATTTCCGGAGCATAAGCAGCTGCCTTTTCATTTCTTGTCTGCTGATACTCAGAAATTGTATTGTCATCACCACAGGCAGTCAGTCCGAAAACACAGGTAATCGCACATAGGAATGTCAAAAATTTCTTTTTCATTTTCTGTAATCACCCTTTCTTATACTGTTCCGTGTTTCTTTGCAGGACGATCCTCACTCTTTGAAAAAAGGATTTCAAATGCGCCGATAACATACTTTCTTGTCTCAGCAGCATTGATTATACTGTCTGCATATCCTCTTCTTGCAGCACCGCTTGCGGAAAGCTGTAAGGCTTCATATTGAGCCGCCTTCTCGTTAATCACATCAGCTCCCTGACCTTCGTACATAATCTTGGCAGCAAGCTTGCTCTCCATGGTTCCGATCTGTGCGTCCGGCCATACATATGTGATGTCGGCACCGATTGCCTTGGAATTCATAACAATACCTGCAGTCCCAAGCGCTTTGCCCATCACAACGTTAACCTTGGGAACGGTAGCATTGGCAAATGCATATGTAAGCTTTGCAGCAGCTCTGGCAATGCCTTTTTCAGAGCACATCGTTGCCTTGTAGCCCTTGGTATTGGTAAGCGTAAGAACGGGGATATCAAATGCGTCACAGAAATTAACGAAATCTGCAGCCTTCTCACACCCCTGCTTCGTCAATACGGCATCAAGCTTCTCCACGACCTTGCCTTCTTCATCACACACTTCGCTTCTGTTGGCAACAGCACCTACGGTAACGCCATCGAGCTTCAGGAAGCCGATTACCATATCCTTCGCATAATCTGCCTTTAATTCGAAAAAGTCATTGTTGTCCGCAAGAATGGACAATGCGACGAAAGTATCTCCAAGGCAGTTAGCCAGCTCAGGATTCACACGATTCAGGTCATCGCTGCAGTCAACGATGTCGCTTCCCTCGCGGCTGTTGGAAGGAAGAAATGCAACCAGTTCACGAATCTTTGCAAATACAGTAGCCTCATCAGCCACAACATCAACGATTCCGCTTTCTCCTGCCTGAAATGCAGCAGAAGAAGAGTCACATTTTGTTACCACATTGCCATCAAGTGCATTGGGCGCGTTGACAAAAAGCTTTGCGTTCTTCTCCTCCATAAATGTAAAATCAGTCAGGGTGGGGAACAATGCAAGTCCGCCTCCGCAGCTGCCAAGGACAGCAGTTATCTGAGGAATTACACCTGACGCATCTACCTGCTTCATGTAAATCTCACCAAATGCATTCAGTGCGTCTGTGGCCTCCTGAAGTCTCAGTCCTGCAGAATCAAGCAGTCCGATTACAGGTGCACCGGTCTTCATAGCCAGATTATAAAGATTGATAATCTTTCTGGCATGCATCTCACCGATGGTGCCGTTCAGCACTGCTACATCCTGACTGTATACATATACGGGCTTGCCTCCGATTACTCCGTAACCGGTAATACAGCCATCTGATGGAGTTTCCTCCGGTTTCATGTTAAAGTCGGTTGCTCTTGCAGTCACAAGTCCGCCGATTTCAACGAAACTGTTGTCATCGAGCAAAGAAACAATTCTTTGACTCGCTTTTGAAGTAGTACTCATGCTTTCAGTCCTCCATTTATAATAAATAAAATCTAACAATTTAAGGGGGAAAAGATAAAAAACACCATATACCCCCGATTATCTGTTACATTATAGCATAAAAAAAGTAATTCGCATAGTGCAAATTACTTTTTTGGAAATATTTTTCAGTTTTATAGTGTGAATTCTCCCACAATATTCTGCAGATTGCCCGCCACATCAGAGCATTCAGTTACAAGCTCTGTATTTCTTACAGTCTTGGTCACGATATCGGAGGTCTTTCCGGCAATATCCGATACACCGCTTGCTGCTTCTCCCATTGTTGTACTGATACCTTCGATAGAGTTTGAAATATCTCCAATCGTTATGGTAAGCTGGTCTACTGCAGACATGATTTCCTTCATACTTTCGTTGATGTTTCCGGCATCTGCGTTATACTGTTCACTGACCTCAGCAAACTGAGCATAATCCTGCAACACAACCTTCTCAAGGAATTCCACGGTGTCCGTCATATTCTTTGCCATATTGTTTACGGCAACATTGACTTCCTCGATTATCCTGTTGATATTTCCTACGGTATTCGCCGATTCTGCAGCCAGATTGCCGATCTCCCCTGCCACAACTGCGAAACCTCTTCCGGCTTCTCCCGCACGTGCTGCTTCAATAGAGGCATTCAGAGACAGGAGATTCGTCTGTGAAGCAATCTCCATGATGGCATTTGTAAGATTGTTAATCTTGTTCACTGCCTCGGCCTGTCTCAATGCTTCCTTGGTATCTTCCCTGACTCTCTCATACATTTCAGTGGTATTTGCGGTTGCCTGTCTTGTTTTATCCTTCAGATCTACCGCACGCTTCTTTATCTCAATGGATAGCTTCTCTCCGCCATCGGAAAGAGACCTGATCTCATCTGCTCCGGAACGCATTACCACGATGTTGGAGGCAATCGTCTCGCTGGTTGCTGCTGTCTCTTCCATACTAGCCGCAAGTTCCTGGGTGGTAGCCGAATTATCCGTACAGGTACCATTGATATCCACGCTGATTTTATCAAGCTCGCTTACATTATTTGAAATCGCCATGGAAGCGGTATCAATTCTTTCTATGATATTTCTGATCTGGCTGCTCATCTGCTCAACAGATTTCCCCATCAGTCCTATCTCGTCTTTCCTTGACAATACTTCTTTTAATTCGGGAGATTCCCTGAAATCAAATCCGGCGATTTTATCCATTACGCCGGCTGCCTTCTTAATGGGTTTTGAAACATTATTAGCAAACAGACAGGTGACGCCAATCATAATGATCATAATGATCACGATACCGCTGACAGCTCTTCTGGAGATGCCGTTTATCGGATCAAAAACTTCCTTCTCATCAGCCGTAATAACCAGGATACTGTTATCCTTCAATACATGATATGCCGCGTACTTCATTGCACCCTTGAATTCATAAGTAACAATATCATCCTGGGGATGCTTTCCTGCCTGAATGTCCTTGACCAGACCGGTTACAACCGTATTTTCCACTTTATTGCCGACCTTTTCCCTGGTGGGATGGTACTGCATAATACCATCGGAAGCAACAATATACACATAGGAAGAGTCCAGCCCTGTAATCTTGACATTTCCTACCAATTCACTATACAGCTCGTAAGAAGCCTCTTCCTTTTCCAGACTTTCCTCCACCAGCTTTCCATAACTGGTCGCCAGACCCAGCATGTTATTCTGAACCGATTCGGAAAGCTTTTCCTTCGCCGAAGGCACCATAACCAGCATACTAAACAGATTGGAAATCAAAATGGAGATAATTACCATTGCCATAACTTTAAAACCAATGGAATTTACCAAGTTAACTCTCGCTTTTACTTTCTGATTGTACTGTCCAATACATTTCCCCTTAAGTATTTTTTTGATGGCATACTCTGATAAAAATATATTCTTAGTATATTTCATTCTCATGTCATTGTCAATAATTGTATAAAAATACCCGCTCTTGTCAGACTATTTTAATCGACAACTTCCGCTTATTATTTCACAGTACCAAGAAAACGATCCATAATCTCCGACAGACACCATTTAAGGTTCACCGCGTTCACCTCAGCTGCCGTTACTATTTCTTCTCTCCGAAATATCATTCCGTCAACCCCATAGGTTACCTCCCCGATTTTCTTTCCCTTCTCAACCGGCGCTGTAAGCTCTTTCTCCCATTCAAAACAAACCTCCACTTTTTCTTCCCGTCGCATCAATATGCCCTCACAATGCTCCATAGTTTCCGCATTTTTTTCTCGTTCCGACGCCTCCTTCTCTCCCAGTTCGATCTCTACATAAGCTGTACTCCCAAGCACATCAACCCTTCCGTTTTGTACCGGTACCGGTTTAAGCAGCTCTTTTCGAAATGCATTCTCTTCCTCCTCAAACTTTCTAAAGAAATAATTGTCGATTCCGTATTGCATCAGTTTTGCGGTATCACTCCATTTGTATGTTTTGTGATTCGGCCAGCCGCAGGCAAGCAGTGCCACAACAAAGGTTCTTCCGTCACGCTCCAGAGAACCGACATAACAATATCCGGCCTTATTGGTAAATCCGGTCTTTCCGCTGAGTGCCCCTTCCATCATCCTTAAAAATGCATTATGATTCACACAGGAAAAGCTTCGGCCGTTAGCCGAAAAGCAATAGTTTTCTGTTCCCGTAATCTCCAAAAATTCATTTTTTTTCGGTGAATCACCAATACAATACGCAAGAATTCTCGCCAATTCCTCTGCGGTTGTACAATGTTCTTTCTGAATCACCGTTCCATCCGGCAGGGTAAACTCCTGGGTGGCATCCAGACCATTAGGCGTAATAAACCAGCTCTTTTCGCATCCAAGCCTTACCGCCGTCTCATTCATCAATCTTGCAAAAGCCGCCACCGCCTTTTTGCTTTCTTCCTGAGTATATTGATCCGTCGGTTTATCTGACAGTTCCTGCTCCAGGTATCTCTTTCCGATATACTCCGCCAGGGTAACTGCCGAATCATTATGCGACTCCAGCATAAGGGAATAAAGTAAATCACGGACTTTATATTTTTCTCCTTTTTTTATATATAATTTGACCTTCGGCATACTTGCCGCATAAGCCGAGACTGTCGCTTCCTCCTCCGGATCCGCATGTTCCAGCACTACAATACAGGTCAACACCTTTGTCGTGCTGGCCATTGGAAGGGGGACATCCTCCTTCTTCCCATACAACACCCTGCCGGAGTCTCCATCCAAAAGTACCGCTGCTTCAGCATAAAGCCTGAGGTCATCCTCTGATATGCTCTGCTCCCGCTCCCACAGGATTCCCTCAGGCAAACCTTTTGCACTGACGACACAACGTCCTTCCTCTCCCAGGATTCCCAGCCAAAAAAGAGTACAAAAAAAGCCTCCGATTATCAGTCCCGGCAACAGCTTCCAACGCTTCATCCGCATTCACGCCTTAAAACCCAAGATTTCTAATAATATATGAGGCTTTGTTTTTAAATATCCAATTGTATCTGAACTTCTGCTTCCGCCTGCTGTTTAAACTCCTCCACCTGCACAGGATTCAGACTCGGCAATTCTTCCAGACCCTTCACTCCAAAACATCTCAGAAATTGCTCCGTAGTACCGAAAAGCAAGGGTCTGCCCGGTGCATCCAGCCGTCCCAGCTCAGTGATCAGCTCGTATTCCAACAGCTTATTGATAGCATGATCACAGCTCACGCCTCTGATTCTCTCCACTTCGAGCCTTGTCACCGGCTGCTTGTAGGCGATGATGGACAAGGTCTCCAGCACAGTATCCGTCAGTGTCATTTTTCTGGGCGCCTTGGCTATCTTAATCAGATATTCATACATGTCCGCCTTGGTACACAGCTGTACAGCATTGTCAAATCTGGTCAGAAAAATCCCCCGGTCCTCCTGCCGGTATTTCTCTTCCATCCCCTTCAGGATATCCTTTGTTTTTCTCTCACTCTCTTCAATCACCTCGGCGAGCTTGCTGATTTCCACGGATTCTCCCATGGTAAAAAGCACTGCCTCGATCACTGCCTCTGCTTTTTTTCTATCCATTCTTTATCCAAACCTTTCAGCTTTCATAGTTTGAAGTAATCATAATATCATCAAAAATACTTTCCTGGCTAATCGTAATCTTACCGGTCTTCATCAGTTCCAGAATAATGAGAAAGGTAACGATAATCTCCATCTTTCCGGTCTGTTTCTCCAGAAGTTTCCGGAAGCTGAAGCTCCTGTGCTCCCTGGCATATGCCTCCACATAGAGCATCTTGGCCTCCATATCAACCTCTTCCTTCTCGATGTTGCCGTACTTGCTCCGGATTGGGTCAATCTTGTCCTCCTGCTTCCGTACAATGGATTTAAAAATCTCCTGAAGCTTGGTTAACGTCATATCTCCCATCAGTTCTTCATAGTTGATGGGCTGCCTGTACGCCGCCACTTCCTCCGGAAGCTTCTGTTCTCTGTAAAGATTTCTCGCCGCATCTACCTGTCTGTCACGCAGTTCGAAAGACATATACTTGTACATCTTATATTCCAACAGCTTCTGAACCAGCTCAGCTCTCGGATCCTCTTCTTCCCCCTCCTCATTAACCTCCTTGGGAAGAAGCATGCGACATTTAATCTCAATCAGTGTAGCAGCCATCACAAGAAACTCACTCATAATATTCATGTCTTCTGTTTCCATCTTTTTGATGTAATCCAGATACTGCTCCGTAATCTCCACAATAGGAATATCATAGATATCTATTTTATTTTTATCTATCAGGTGCAGCAGAAGGTCTAACGGACCTTCGAACACCTCCAATTTAACTGAAATCGCCATAATACTCTCCAGTTTATCTTTTATTCAGGATATACGCAAGACCAAACATCCGTTCTTTACCCTTTTACGTACCTATTCCACCGAATCCGCTCCGGATGTCTCAGGAAGAAAATCCACAACCCACAGTTCTCCGGGATTAAACAGGCGAAGGGGAACGGTATGCATCCCCAGCCCTCTGCTCAGGACCATAACCGAACGCTCCGCCCGAAAGACTCCGCCGTCATATTTCGGAAATAATCTCAGGGAGGGAGATATGACTCCCTTTCCCCAGATGGGCACTCTTGCCACTCCACCGTGAACATGTCCCGACAGTACCAGATCTGCCCCCCAGGCGGCATAGGCTTTGAAATGCTCCGGATTATGAGCCAACAAAACCGTATACCTGCCGGCATTCGGACTCCCCAGTGTTTCCTGTAAATATCCCGGAGTCATCTCCGGTGTCTTGAACCTTTTATAATACTTTTTGTCAATCTCCGCCCCATAGATTACCATACCGCAGTCTTCTAAGTCGACATGTGTATTCACCATAGGTTCTATTCCAATTTCTTTCAGACCCTTCGCATACTCCTCCGCCATATTACCGTAGGTATCGGGATACAGCTTCAGACGATGTTCATGATTCCCATTACCATAATAAACAGGGAACTCCTTTGATAATGCTTCCAGAAGCTGTAGCGCAGACTCCGATGTCCTCCCCGGTCTGGCCGTGAGAATATCCCCCGCAATCAGTATCATATCAGGCTTCTGCTTTCTGATTGTTTCTATCAGCTCCCTGTTGTCACGTCCGTACTTTTTGTTATGAAGATCCGAAAGCAACACTGCCCGCTTCCGTTTGCGTATCCGCTTGTCCGAAAGCGTGATATTCCTGATCACGAACCGATTACTGTCATATATCATTATCCACAGCAAAACAACCAGGGTCACACCCAAAATTGTCAAAATAATATCTGTCATTTCAGCTGTTCCTCACATTCACAATAGAAACAGTATATCATATTTCTTTTCTGTTTTACAACCAAAAACAGCGGTTGCAACAGAATCCTGCCGGGATCTTCGGAACCGCTGTTTTGGTATACGCTATAACATGAAATGCCGGAATACCTTTTTCAGATAATCAAAATAATCCGCCTTTTCCACCGTAGCACCATAGAGAATCGGAACGCTTCCGATTTCCTCCCCGTTTAGAAGGTAACGCGCCCGTCCTGCCTGCTCCCCTTCCATGGCAGGTGCCTGGATTTGTGCAGGCAGCTCCAGAACCTTTTCCACCAAAGACAGATCGCTTCCGTTCACATCCAGATACCGGAATTCCCCTTCATACTTTATGGGTACTGATTCTTCCACTCCTCCCTGTACGGAAAGCGGAGGCAGTACCTCCTTGTTTTCATCCGAATAAATCTTACAAATGGTAAATCCATAGGTCAAAAGAGCCTGTGCATCATTGCAGCGTGCCTTGTTGTCGGGTGCGCCCATCACCACTGCAATCAGATCAATGCCATCCTTGCTCGCAGTAGCGGAAAGACAGAATTTTGCCTTGCTGGTAGAACCGGTTTTCAGCCCGGTGGTATACTGATATTGCTTCAACAGCTTATTGGTGCTGTTCAGTGTAAAGGTACTGGTACCCTGCCTTGTTTCGTGAGTGATATCCTCCATCCAAATCGTAGTATAATCAAATACCTCCGGGTATTTCTCTGTCAGCTCCCTGGACATGATGGCTACGTCTCTGGCACAGGAATAGTGATTATCGGAATCCGTCAATCCACAGCAATCCTCAAAATGTGTATCCAGCATCCCCAGAGAGATGGCCTTCTTGTTCATCATTTCCACAAAAGCAGGCTCACTTCCCGCAATATGCTCCGCAACCGCCACGCTGGCATCATTTCCTGAAGAGATGGCAATGCACTTTATCATAGTCTCCAGAGTCTGCACCTCTCCCTGGGCCAGAAAAACCTGAGAACCACCCATGGAGCTGGCATGTTCGCTGGCCAGCACCTGGTCAGTCAGACTTGCCTTTCCTTCATGAATCGCCTCAAAGGTCAGAAGCAGGGTCATGATTTTTGTGACACTGGCCGGGCTTCGCCGCTCCGTGGAATTTAATTCATAGATTACCTGTCCCGTAGAGCTCTCCATCAGGATAACTGACGGTGCGGATACCGCCGGCACCGCCTCCACTGTTATTCCCGTGGAAAACCACAGGATGACCGTAAGGAAAAACGCCGCTATTCGTTTCATAGTCATAATAAATCGCCCCATTTTGCGTCTGCCGCCTCTGAAAGTCCTTCTAAAAGAGCGGCTTCTCAATCCTATTTTTATGCGAAGGGGGCATGGATTAGAACAACAGAAGCCTCCACATACAGTCAAATATAATCAGTAAAGCACTGAAGTGTTGTGATAAAAAAACACAAAACCCCCGGTTGAAAACAACCGGGGGTCTGCTGACATTTAGTTATATTTGCGTTTTCTTGCCGCTTCAGACTTCTTCTTGCGTCTTACGCTGGGCTTCTCGTAATGCTCACGCTTACGAATCTCCTGCTGGATACCAGCCTTCGCACAGCTTCTCTTAAAACGACGAAGCGCGCTGTCTAAAGTTTCGTTCTCTTTTACGATTACGTTTGACATCTTCTACCCGACCCTCCCTTCAGTCCCTCGAGTACATGACTGATTGGGTTAATATTATGTACGAACTTATCTTCCGTCGCACACACATTGATATTATAGCACAAAATCCGATACAGTCAACTACTTTTTTATTTTTGATGACTGTTTGTGATGCTTTGTAGTTTGGCAGGCACTCCTATTTACGGTTCTCCTGAAACCGCATCGATTACAGCTGACCTTCCAGCACCTTGGCTGCCGCTGCGATAGCTTCCGGAATTCCTTCCGGATTCTTGCCGCCTGCCTGTGCCATGCCGGGACGTCCGCCGCCGCCACCGCCTACCAGTGCAGCAATTCCCTTGATCAGGTTACCTGCATGAGCACCCTTTGCCTGCGCTCCATCGGTAGCCATGGCAATCATATTCACCTTGCCGTCCACAGCGGAGAGCAATACAACCACTCCTTCGCCAAGCTTGGTCTTAAGCTGGTCGCCGAGATCACGGAGTCCGTTCATATCAACGCCATCTACTGTCGTTGCCAGTAGCTTCACACCCTTAATCTCCTGCACCTTGTCCATGACATCGCCCAGGGCATCCTTGGCAGCCTTGGCCTTCAATGCTTCATTCTCACTCTGGAGAGCCTTCAGCTCCGCCATCATATGCTCCAGACGATCGTTCAAGGTCTGAGGAGTTGCCTTGACAATCTTCGCTGCACGCTCCAGTGAATCTTCCAGATTCTTGTAGTATTCCAGCACGTTGTTTCCTGTGATTGCTTCGATTCTTCTCACGCCGGCAGCCACACCGTTTTCGGACAGAATCTTGAAGGAGAGAATGTCTCCTGTATTCTGTACATGGGTGCCGCCGCAGAGTTCCTTGGAGAAATCCCCCATGGATACCACGCGGACACTCTCACCGTACTTTTCACCAAACAAAGCCATGGCTCCCGACTTCTTAGCCTCCTCCAGGGACATTACCCTGGTATCGACTGCCAGCTTCTCGGCAATCTTTTCATTTACCAGCTTCTCAACCCTTGCAACCTCCTCGTCTGTCATGGCTCCGGAATGGCTGAAATCAAAACGGGTACGGGCACCATCCTGATAAGATCCCTGCTGCTCTACATGGTCACCCAGCACCTCCTGCAATGCCTTCTGCATCAAGTGGGTTGCGCTGTGGTTTCTGCAGGTATTGGATCTGTTCAGTTCATCTACCGCAAGAACAGCCTTATCACCTGTTTTGATCACACCGGAAACCACCTGTCCCACATGACCGATTCTGCCGCCTGGCACCTTTACGGTATCTTCCACCTTAAACTCACCGTTTGCAGTGGTAATCACGCCACAGTCACCCTGCTGACCGCCCATGGTTGCATAGAAAGGAGTCTCGGGAACAATCAGAACACCCTTATCACCCTGCTGCAGCTCTTTCTTGATCTCGTTGTCTGACACCAGTGCGCTGACAGTACTCTCAGCTTTCAATCTATCATATCCTACAAATTCACTCACAAGCTCTGCACCTAAGCTGTCATAAACACCTGCATCTGCAGTGGACAGCTTCGCTGAAAAATTCTGATTTTCTCTTGCTTTCTGCTTCTGTTCTTCCATGGAAACCGCAAAGCCTGCCTCATCTACAGTCAGATTCTCTTCTCCTGCCAGCTCAACCGTCAGTTCAATCGGAAAGCCGAAGGTATCATAGAGATAGAATGCTTCTTTTCCGTCGATTTCCTTCTTTCCTTCCGCCTGCTTCTGCTCCAGAATCTTGCGGAATTCTTTCATACCGTTTTCCAGAGTGCTCTCGAAACGGTCGATTTCCTTGTTCAGTTCAGAAAGGATGAACTCTCTGTTCTTTCCGAGCAAAGGATAGCTTTCTGCGTAGATTTTATCAATATACATACCTGCAATGGCGAGGATGTTGTCCTTCTTCAGGTTCAGGGCACGGGCATGTCTCACCGCACGGCGAATCAGACGACGAAGCACATAGCCTGCGCCTGCGTTGGAGG
The DNA here is from genome assembly GCA_945621435.1 of uncultured Lachnospiraceae bacterium. GTDB lineage: Bacteria > Bacillota > Clostridia > Lachnospirales > Lachnospiraceae > Acetatifactor. Next base: position 28,741 of record CALZBR010000019.1, on the reverse strand, counting down.
GAAGCAGCTTTGCCTCATCCCCGATCAACATCACACTGGTACGGATATGGTCTGCCAGAATTCTCATGGACTTGGTCAGCTTCTCATCCTGCTCATACTTCACGCCGGAATTCTGCTCAATGTACGCAATAACGGGCGCAAACAAATCAATCCGATACACATCCCTGCTTCCGTTCAGGAATGCAAGAATACGCTCCAGTCCCCAGCCTGTATCCACATTCTTCTGCTTCAGGGGTGTGAGGCTGCCGTCCTGATGCTTCTCATACTGCATAAATACGTCATTTCCAAGTTCGGTGTACTTACCGCAGTGACAGCCGGGACCACAGTCCGGACCACAATCCGGTCTGTCCGCAATATAGAACATCTCACTGTCGGGACCACAGGGTCCATATTCCAGTCCCCACCAGTTATCCTCAGCAGGCAGATAATAGATATTTTCCTTCTTAAAGCCGGAAGCGATACGATATTGTGCCCCCTCCTCATCTCTGGGAGCATTCTCATCGCCCTCAAAGACAGTAGCTGCAAGATGGTCCGCATCAAAGCCGAAGACCTCTGTCAACAGCTCATAACTCCACTGGCATCTCTCCTTTTTGAAGTAATCTCCCAGGCTCCAGCTGCCCATCATTTCGAAAAAGGTCACATGGCTCTTGTCGCCTACGGAATCAATATCGTTGGTACGGACACAGCCCTGTACGTTGCACAGTCTGGTTCCCAGGGGATGCTTCTGTCCCAAAAGGTAGGGCATCAGCGGCTGCATACCCGCTACATTGAACAGTACTCCCGTAGAGCCGTCGGATACCAGGGAAACCGCACCTACATCCACATGTCCGCGGTCAATATAAAACTGCTTCCAGGTTTTTCTCAGTTCATCTGAAGTGAATTGTCTCATTTCCAAATCTCCTTTTATTTCCTACATCTTCCAGCGATGTCTTTTAACATAATAGCACTTTCTTTGCGGCTTGTATAGAGAAATTCAGTCTTCCTCTTCCTCCAGTACTTCATTCAACGACTCTCTTGCCTCCCGGATTTCATCGTGATTTCCTTTTTTCAGCGCCGCTTCAAAAGCTGTGATATAGTGATCCAGCTTTTTTCTCCTGTCTCCCAGTGTTTCCTCATACATCCGCTCAGCCCTGGTCAGCACCAGCCGGTTCTCCTCCTGATCCCTTGGCTGAATCTTAAGGTAGGAAAGCTCTTCCATGCGCTTTGCAATCTCTTCCTCAGACATCTGGTTGTCCTGACCCTTGATGATCATTTTGCGCTTCAGTCCCGTGGAAACCACCGTAACCTCTACCTCCAACAGGGAATTGATATCATAGGTATAGGTTACATCCACCGACTCTGAGCCCTTGGGTCCCTTGGGAACCTCGACTTCCAATTCTCCCAGGTACAGATTGTTTCTGGTAAAACGGCTCTCTCCCTGAAGCACCCGAACACGAACAGAGGACTGATTATCCCGTACCGTATATAACCGCTCTGTATGGCTGGCGGGAATCACGGTATTGCGCTCAATGATAGGGCAGAATCTTCCGTCCTCATATTTGCCTTCCTCATACTCCACCACCACCTCAGTGCCCAGGGTGAAGGAACAGACATCCGTCAGAATGACTTCCTTTACCTCCTCCCTTCGCTCCTTCATGGCCGCCTGTATTGCCGCTCCCAAAGCAACGGTCTCATCCGGGTTCAGCTTGGTATCCGGGAACTTCCGGAACAAACGGATCAGGAAATCTCTCACAATGGAAAGTCTGGTTGCGCCGCCAATCAACAGCACCTCATCAATATCCGTCAGCTTCAGCCCGGCATCGGCAAGGCTCTTTTTCACCGGCTCCCTGATTTTCATCAGAAGCTCCTCACAGGCTTCCTCATATTCCTTATAGGTAATGGTCTGTTCCATGGTATCTTCCCGGTACAGGAAGCTCATGGTCACCTCTGTATTGTCACTGATTTCACGCTTTGCCTTCTCAGCCTGACGGTATAATCTGACCTGTTCCTTCTCTGTCAGAGCGGAAAGCTGTAGCTTTGCTTTCTGTAAAAAGAGCTTTGCCATCACTTCCGTAAAGTCTTCTCCGCCCAGGTAATTGTCTCCCGCCACGGCCCGAACCTCTAAAATATTGTGATACAGCTCCAATACCGAGACATCAAAGGTACCACCTCCAAGGTCAAACACCAGAAATCTGGTATCTCTTGTCTTATCATACAGGCCATAGGCAACAGCCGCCGCGGTGGGCTCGGAAATCATCCTCTCCACCTTCAGTCCTGCCAGCTCTCCGGCACGCTTAGTTGCCTTTCTTCTCTTGTCATCAAAATATGCCGGCACACTGATAACGGCTTCCGTCACTTCCTCCCCGAGATAATGCTCCGCATCTTCCTTCAGAGCGCGAAGCACAAAACTGGAAAGCTCTTCCGGCTTGTAATGCCTGCCGCTCAAGATGTACTCCCTGTCAGTTCCCATGCTGCGTTTGAATGTCTCTGCGACGGAATTGGGATAAAGGCTCATCCGCTCCTTCGCCGTCTCTCCCACATAGACATTTCCTTCCTCGTCAACACTAACCACAGAAGGCGTCAGATGTTTCCCCAGTCTGTTGGGAATGATTTTCGGACCATCCTCCGTAAAATATGCAATTAAACTGTTTGTTGTTCCTAAATCTATTCCAACTATCATTCACAATCCTCATTTCAAACTACTGTTTTTACAATCCGTATCAGATTATAACACGATATTCCCCGAAGGTGAAGAATAAAATATTTCAATTGCACGGGTATATTCGTCCCAGGGATAATTTTTTCTGTTGTTTTGCAATCGCTTCCCGGCCTCTTCTGTTTTTCCCTGTCTGCTCAGAAGCAAAATACGAATGGCCTCTAATTCTCTGCAAGCCGGCGAGAGGCACTCGTCACAGGCAGTACACTCGGACTCACTCTCCAGTAATTCCTCCAACTGCTCCTCAGAAAAGGTATACCAGGCAGCCAGAAGCTTCAATCTTAAATATGCCTTTTCCCGGTTATAATACTTCTTGCCAATTGACATGTTTTCCCGAACCAGATAGCGTTTCAGATTTTCTGCCATCTTTTGACCACAGGTCTTTTCTCCGCATAAAATTGCGCCAAAAATTCCGTCTGCCAGATTCTTCGCATCCCGGTCTTCATATTGTAAACTCTTTAAGAATTTACAGGCTTCCTGCTTTTCACCGGCAATCAGATTTACCCATAGCTGTATCAAAAGGAACCGTCTGTACTCAGGCTCCGCAGCCCCAAATAAATTCAGGGAATGCTTTACTCTGTCCATCACCGAATAGCTGCAGTCCCATTTTCTCAAAAGAGCTCTTGCCCTGCCCCGGTCCCCCCATCTGATCCAGGCAAAAGCTGTACTTTCCATTATCCGGAATTCATTCAGCCCGCAATCCTTCTGGTACAGCCTGACAGCTTCTTCAACATTTCCAAGGCAGATCTGACATTCCGCTTTTCTCTGTTCCAGCCAGAAATTTTTATCTTTTTCCCTTTCCTCACGTTTCTCCATCATGACCAGCGCTGTCTCGTAATCTCCCAGAAGTGCATAGAGGGCTCCCATATCCGAATATGTCGTAACCGGTATTTCATCTCCCATGTATAGCATAGCTTTCTTCATATAGTATAGGGATTTTTCATAATCTCCCTGATATCTCATAACAAAGCTCAAACCATTTAAAGCATAAGGATTGACCGGATTTATGGACAATGCTTTCTCAAAATCCTCCTGTGCCTCCCTGTAATGATGGGCGCTTCTGTGGAAAATCCCTCGTTCCACAAACATAAAGCCATCGGGACAGTTATATAAGAGTTCACTTATGACCGGCAGTCCATGTTCATAATAATCCGTCTTACCCGCGGCAACCTGAGTGCGGAAATTCTTACGAAAGAATTCCAGTTCTTTCTTTACTTTTTCTCTCGGCATGGGCTCATGATCTTTTTGATAGTGATATGCCTCCAGAATCGCACTCTTAACCTTGTTCTCCTCTGCCTTTTTCAAGATCTTATCAAGATCATCCCAACGTTTTAAATCAAGACAGACCTTGGCAATATACTCATATGCCTTCGCAAATTCCGGAAAGTATTGAATACAATAAGTGCCATCCCGGACAACAGCACCGGCATCAAGTCTTCTCCTGCCCGCTTCCAGTCTCGTCGCATAAGCAGCATAAATCTGATATTGATCTACCAGCCTGCCCACAATGTCTTCCACTTGTTCATATTCCTGCAGTTCCACATAAATCTGAGCCATCTCCAGCAAAACACCAATATCTCCCGAATTGCCGTTTACCAGCCCTTTTGCTTCTGCGAGAGCTTCTTGGAACTTCTCCTGATCACGAAATCCCAGATTATGTAAACACTGCATCCGAATCAATTTTGCCTGCTTCAAACGATCCCGATCCTTCTCTTCCTCTTCTTCCGCGACATCTCCGGACGCCAGTTTTTCCTGAAGTGCTGCTTCCCAGTACCTGGTCATGTTGACCGATGCCTCATATTCTCCCTGCTCAATATATAATTTTGACAATAAGCCGTACCATTCTGCTCTTTTTCCCTCAGTGATCAGCTTTTCAATCTTTAATGCCACCCTGATACCACGGGATATTTTACCGTCCTGGAGATAACACCAGCACAGTTCCAGGGCAGCCTCCCACACTCCTTCCTCATACCACTGCAGCTCCAGGGGCTTCTCCAGCTCAGCGTTAATCTTATGAAGAAGTAACATGAAATCCTCTCCGGCGCCTCCCGAAAGTGCCCTTTCCGCACACTTTTTGGCTTCCTTATAGCGTTTCTGTCCATAATACCACTCTGCAAGGCGTACATTCGCCATATAATGCTTGTCATTCTCTGTCTTCAGACTCTGATAGATTTCCCCTGCTCTTTGGTAGTCGGTCGTATTTCCTTCCTTGCCAAACTCCCACAATATTTCTGCCAGATAGAAACGAACTATCCCATCTTCCGGATACTTTTTATTCTCTTCCTCCAGAATCCCAACTGCCTCCGCAGCTTTCCCTTCTTTGACAAGCAGCTGTGCACGACAGACTTCCATCGCCGGGTGATGAATCATCAATTCATCAGCCCTTTTCAGATTCTGCTCTGCCTTCCGTAGATCTCCCGACACCAGTGCCTGCCGGCAATGGTCATAGTATTGAAGAAACAAGTCGTAGGGAGCATCTTCTGCTCCTTCAAAGCTGTAAAAATCAATCTCTTCACCACGCTCACACTTAATTCGGATGTACCTTAAAAAATCTCCGGGCAATAATTCCCTGAGTTCCTGCTCATGCCCTGTGATCCCCATCGCCTTATCCAGATATTTCCACACATTCCCCGGCAATCTGTAATGCTTTGACAGAAACACCCAGAATTTCCTGCGGCAGTTCTCTTCTTCCTCCAAGGACAAAAAACAGTCAGAGGTAAAAAGCTTCTTCCACTCGGATAACTCTCTGCGTCTGGAGATTGCTCCATAGACTCCTGACACCTGTCTGAGCCACTGTCCCGAGGGAGTATCATCTTCCGCTTCCTGAACCTTTTCTTTCTTTTTCGCAAGACAGCATGCCTCCTCATATGCGGTACGAAGTCGTCGGAACCCTTCAGGATCATCCTCCGGATTGGTCACTGCAAGCCTGCTTCTATATGCTTTTTTTATCTCTATTTCATCCTCTGTGACTGCAATCCCCAGCACTTGAAATATCTCAATCCTATCCATCTGTCGAATTCTTTCCCGCAAAACAAACATGCGTTGCAAAATAAGAGGACCACCACCATCATCGGTGGCAGCCCTCTTCTGTCAGAACAATCTAAAACGTGAATTTATCCGCAAAATATGCGTCCAAATCTGCAATTGCTACTCTTTCCTGTTCCATGGAATCACGGAAACGAACAGTTACACAATTATCTGTCTCAGATTCAAAATCATAGGTAATGCAGAAAGGAGTTCCAATCTCGTCCTGTCTGCGATAACGCTTACCAATGTTTCCTCTGTCATCAAACTCGCAGTTGTACTTCTTTGAGAGCTGGGCATAAATCTTCTCTGCGCCCTCATTGAGCTTCTTGGAAAGAGGAAGCACACCAATCTTAACAGGTGCAAGTGCAGGATGGAAATGAAGTACGGTACGCATATCACCGCCCTCCAACTCCTCCTCGTCATAAGCCGCACAAAGGAAAGCCAGAACCACGCGGTCGGCACCCAGAGAAGGCTCGATAACATAAGGAATGTATTTCTCCTTTTTCTCATCATCGAAGTAGGTCATGTCTTCACCGGAGGTATTGGCATGCTGCGTCAGGTCATAATCGGTTCTGTCTGCAATTCCCCAGAGTTCACCCCACCCGAAGGGGAACAGGAATTCAATATCGGTAGTACCCTTACTGTAGAAGCAAAGCTCCTCAGGGCTATGGTCACGGAGACGCATCTCCTCCTCCTTCATACCAAGGGACAGCAGCCAGTCACGGCAGAAGGCTCTCCAATATTGGAACCATTCCATATCCGTACCCGGCTCGCAGAAGAACTCAAGCTCCATCTGCTCGAACTCTCTGGTACGGAAAGTAAAGTTACCGGGAGTAATCTCATTTCTGAAGGACTTACCGATCTGTCCGATGCCGAAGGGAATCTTCTTTCTGGAGGTTCTCTGTACATTCTTGAAGTTCACAAAAATACCCTGGGCTGTCTCAGGGCGAAGATATACCACGCTCTTTGCATCCTCTGTGACACCCTGGAAGGTCTTAAACATCAGATTAAACTGACGGATATCGGTAAAATTGTGTTTTCCGCAGCCGGGGCAGGGAATCTGATGCTCTTCCACAAAGTTCTTCATCTGTTCCTGACTCCACGCGTCCACGCTTTCAGTCAATTCAATATTTTTTTCTGCACAGAAATCTTCAATCAGCTTATCTGCACGAAAACGCTCGTGGCACTCCTTACAATCCATCAGAGGATCGGAGAAGCCGCCCAGATGTCCGCTGGCAACCCAGGTCTGGGGATTCATCAGAATTGCACAGTCCACACCTACATTGTAGGGGTTCTCCTGTATAAACTTCTGCCACCACGCTTTCTTCACATTGTTCTTCAACTCAACGCCGAGATTACCGTAATCCCAGGTATTTGCAAGGCCACCGTATATCTCGGAACCGGGATATACAAATCCTCTTGCCTTTGCCAGTGCTACGATCTTGTCCATGGTTTTTTCCATAATACTTTCCTCTCATTCCGCCGTTTTACGACCTATATCTTAACTAATTTCTTACCTTTTCGTTCCCTGTCCGCTTCCCGGAATAAGTGTTTTCTCATTTGGCGAGCAGAATAAACGCCTTTCCCTCCACCCCCGAGGTATCGGCACTCTTTTCCCCCGGAACCACGCCTATGCTCACTCCTGCCACATCATGCGGAAGTGTAAGAACGGCATGTATATCCGTGATTAATAATGGTAACTTTTCTGCCTTTTTCAGCTGTTCCCGGCTCATTGCTTTACCGTCCTTAACGCTGCAAAGCTCCGTCTCACTCAGATACCCCAGTTCCATGGCATGCTTTAATGTTCCTCTGTACCAGAAGGTTCCGGTGAATTCCGCAAAACTCTCTAATCCGTCAAATCGATAAGTAATCACTGCCAGTCGCTTCTCATCTGTCCGGTACTCCTTACCCTCAACCGTAATCTGAGACTTGGAATCATCAGTGTTTCCCGCGGTTTGAAACCTCGCCGCTTCCTCCTTAGCCATGGCAGTGAGCTCGTCCAGACTGTAATACTCCCTATCAAATTCTCCGGCCAGATGATAGACAACAGCTCCATCATCCTTGATTTCCACTGTGGTACAATTCGGTGGTTCTGTCTCATCCGCCTGTCCACATCCGGAAATTACAATCATAACGAGACACAGTGCCGCAAAAAATATCATGCCTTTTTTCATTCTGCGACTCCTTTATGATGGTATACTTTGCTATTGTATCAAAAAAAATTCGTATTTTCAACAGAGATTTTGCAGAACTTCAAGACTTTTAAACTCATGATTTACTATTTTTTTCATATACTCCGTTGAAATCTGTCGTAGTTCCTCCAGTACGCTGTCAGACACCTTAAAGGTATACAGTTTTTCCGCGGAACTTGCGGCTATGTAGTTGAGCGTATATTTCGTAGATTCCTCCAAAGCTCTGTCTGTTGGTACTCCCGGAAATTCGCCATTGATCACAAGCACCTTACACTCATAGACGTACCTTACCAATTCCTTGGAAATTGCCGCTTTGCAAAGAGCTCTGAGTGCAACATACAACAGCTTCATCATCTCATACTCATCATTGTTTTCCCTGGTGTAATAATCCGCTATCTCCGAAAAGTACATTCCGTAGCAGGCACCGATATAGTCCATTCTCAGTTCTTCAAAATAATTCTGAACATCAGCCTCCGTCAGTGTATATGCATTCTTTCCCTCATAAAGCTTAAAATGCCCGAAGGCAAAGGGATCCGTCGCTGCTGCGAGCTTGTTTCCCGGCCTTCTGGCACCTCTTGCAAATGCGGTAATTTTTCCCCTCTCCCTGGTCAGAAGAATAATCCTTTTATCGTATTCTCCCACGGGAGACTGCTTTAATACTATCCCTGTCAGTATGATCTGCTCCTGCATGTAAGCTCTCTCCAAACTGATTTTTCTCACCCGTGACCATTGTCGATTCATATCGTTCACAGGAGACAAAGCTTAAGTAATCTTCTATCTTTCCGGTGTTTTCAAATCTCTTCCAGTATTCCATATTCATTCTGCATTCCCCCGATTCGTATGTTTACTCTCCACCGTTAGAGTTTGCAGAATGACTCGGTTCTATTCGCTTCTTCCGATTTCTTTCGCGTTGTAGCCAAAATTTTTCAACATCGTATCGCTGTCGCGCCAGTCTTTTCTCACCTTCACCCAAAGCTTGAGATTCACCTGCATTTCCAGCATATCTTCAATGTCTTTGCGGGCACTGACACCTATTTTCTTGAGCATGCTTCCGCCTTTTCCGATGACAATTCCCTTGTGGGATTCCCTCTCACAGATAATGGTTGCATCTATATGACAGATATTGCCTCTCTCCTTCATGCTCTCAATGGTCACGGCGATGCCGTGAGGGATTTCTTCTTCCAGAAGCTTTAACGCCTTCTCCCGTATCAGTTCGGCGGCAATTTGACGCATGGGCTGATCTGTCACAGTATCCTCGTCATAATAGGCAGGTCCGTAAGGCAGATACTTGAAAATCAGCTTCACCAGTTCATCCGTATGATCGCCCTTGAGAGCTGATACGGAAATAATCTCCTGAAACTCCATCTCCTTTTTGTATAGCTCAATAAAACCGGACATTGCGTCACCTTTCACCGTATCCGCTTTATTGATCACAAGAATCACCGGTGTTCGGGTCTTCTTCAGCTGCTCTATGACATACTGTTCTCCGGCGCCGATATAGTTCGTGGGCTCCACCAGCCATAAAATGACATCCACATCTTCCATAGAACGTTCTGCCACCTTAATCATATAGCTGTCCAGTTTGTTCTTTGCCTTGTGTATCCCCGGCGTATCCAGAAAAACAATCTGCCCCTCTTCCGTGGTAAGAACCGTCTGGATACGATTTCTCGTGGTCTGAGGTCTCTTGGAGGTGATTGCTATTTTCTGACCGATCAAACGGTTCATCAGAGTGGATTTACCCACATTGGGTCTGCCGATCAATGTCACAAAACCGGACTTAAAAGATGGATTCTCGTTCATATCTATTCGACTTCCTTTTTCTTCCTTTTTCTCTTGATCACGCGCAGTGTGATCAACAAGGCAACGCCCAGAATAAGTACCCACATCACAATATAGGGAAGATTTGCCACAAAACTCACCAGAAAATCAGCCAATCCCTCTTTGATTTCCTCCCAGGTATCCCGGAGTTCTGAATGCATTCTCTGTCCCAGGGTCTCTTCTTCCTCCAATACCGGAGTCAGCTCCTTTACCTCACTGACACGGATTCTCACAGTACTGTAATCCACCTGATTGTCCATGGTTCGAAGCTGGGATTCCAGACTTTCCAGCTGATAACGGACAGAAGTCAGTCGATCCTCAATGATCAGAATCTCCTCCAGTGACTCTGCCTGTTCCATCAGCTCCAACAGCCTTGTGTGCTCCGTCCTCAACGCATCTCTTCTGCTGGCGGTATCCACATAGGTCATGGTAACATCATTGACGCTGTCATTCCTCTTTACTACATTGCACAGCTCAGACACAGAGCCCAGAAATTCATTCAGCTCCGACTGAGGGATTCTGACCGTCAGGTTGGCATAGCGCACCATTTCGCTGTCGGAATAACGGCTGCCGTTGTAAGTTTCCATATCATCAATGTAGCCTCCAAGGTGCTGTATCTGAGATTCCAGGGCAGGCATCAACGCTTCGTATTCCTGTGTCTCCACCTCAAGTCTGACATTTTTGATCAGCTTTCTGCCATCCGTCACAGCTTCTCCATCCTCTTTGCCCGAAGGTGCGACCGCCATTTCCGAAGTGACCGAATCACGATAAGAATTGGTACCGGAGACCGCCATGTCAGATACATACATCTCCTCAAAATCTTCCGTTGCCTGGATTTCCCCTTCAAAGTCCTCCATGGCTGTCTCAGATTTGGAATGCCTCTTAGAACTGCTTTCCGTTCTCTCCTCCGCATCTCCGCAACCCTGCAGCAATAATGCTGCGGACAATACAGCTGTTACGACAATAGTCTTGACCTTACCCTGCCTGCTATGATTTCTTTTCATTTTGTTTCCCTTTCTGAAGCGTCAGGGGTGTTCCCTCTCTTCACCCCTATAGACGCAAGCTTTCAGAAAAGGTTCTCGATTTTTGAAAATTTTTCCTTTTCAGCTTTAATCTGCTGTTCGTTTCCCACAACGCAAAGGAAATCATCACTGATAAATGCCTCAATGTATCTGGCGAGTGCCCTGATATCCTCAGGCGTTGCATCCAGCACCTGATTTCTTGCCTTCTGCCGCATCTCATCCGTCAACCCCGTGAAATAACACTGTTTGTCACGGCGTCCCTTACCTGCAGCAGTCAAGGGCATATCCAGTTCACTGAAAGCACCAATGATATATTTTGTCATGGTTCTCTCATCTGCTTCGTAGTTTGCGATGAACTCTGAGGCCTTCCGGAAGACCTCGATGGTCTGTCCCAGATTGGGATCCCTGTAAGAACAGAAATAGCTTCCACCGTCTCTGTAGAAGTTGCACATACAGCCGTAAGCACCACCCTTGACACGAACATTCATCCAGAGATACTCATAGCCAAGCATTACACGAAGCACAGTCAATGCGCCATTGTATTCCAGCCCCTTCTTCAGGAAATTACCGGCGCGACATACAAAATCCACCTGACCGGAAGTCGTAAAGCCCTCCTGCTTTCTTACGGGGACGGGCGCATAGCTCTCCTTTTTCACCTCGCAGGTATATAGCTTATCTTTCAGCTTATTTACCGGTTTTTCCAAGGACTTCAACTCTTCTTCTGCACCGATAAAGTCCACCATCAGATTCTCAGGGCGGAAAATCATCTTACACAAGGTGGAAAGACGCTCTGTCAGTTCCTCCTTGCGTTCCTCAAAATGCTCTTCCAATTCACAGGTGAAACGGTACTGGTCAATACCGCTCAACTCTTCATCGACAGCGTCTTTCACACTGCCATAAGCCAGGGCTCTGCCGATTGCTACAGAATGACCTGCCTGCATCATGCGGTCCCTGCACTTGGAATTTCCTTCTGCCAGAAGCTCCTTCAATCTCTTTGTATCCGTGAAATCACCGGTGAATATCATCTCTTCCATCAGTTCAATGGCTCTGGGAAGATTTTCATATAAGGCTTTGGTACAGATCTCCATAGTCATGGTATATGCGTCAGGCTCTACCGCACTTCCGTAGTTATTCTGTGCCGCAAAGATCTCTCCTGCCACAAGATTGATTTCCTTACAGAGTTCTCCGTAAGTATAGTTCTCTGTGTTCAGATTGCAGAAGGTATTTGTCAGAATCCCGATATAAGGAAAATACTCCTTCGGAATATCACGAAATGTGAACACCAGCCGGAAATAACCGATACCGTTGGTCGAAATGTTATGAAACAGAACAGGAGTATCTCCGAGCATTTTCATCTCATTGGAAATGGGCGAGATCTCACGTTTCAAATCTTCCCTCTTCAACAGAGGAATCTTTGCGATATCCTCCGGAGAATCTTCTCTCTCCCGGAACTCATTCAGCTGTTCCATCATGCTGTGTACTGCCGCCAAATCCGCTTCGCCCATATTTTTCTTAATCTCTGCAAGCTTCTCCTTCAGTGCCGCGTCCTCTGCCTCCGCCAATCCTTCCCTGGGTACAAGAACGACCATGGCGGAATGGTTGTTTTTCAGAATAAATTTTTCAATTATTTCTTCAAAATATCCTTCCTTTGCTTTCTTTCTCAGACTTGCAAAGGTAGCGTTTGCTTCAATATGGAGGAAAGGCTTGCTGTCATCGTAAAGCCAGCTGTTAAACATCTGGATACAGTACATCAGCCCCTTAGGTGTGGAACCATAGTCAGCTTCTCTGTAGCCAAACTCAAAATGATTGATGGCAGACATCAACGCCTTTTCATCAAAACCATTTTTCACGATATCTTCCAGAACATTGCAGACAATTGTCCGGAACTGTTCTTCCTTGTCCGGGCTGGTTCCCTTGGCAACAACACCGAAGTAGGGCTGTCTTATACTGCTGTCATAGACACTGAACACATCCTTGCCGATCCCTGCATCCACCAGTGCCTGCTTCAAGGGTGCACCGGGCACTGTACAGAGCACAAAATCAAGAATCTTCATGGCCACCACAAGCTCCCTGTCCAGTCCCGAACCTGCGGCAAAGTTCCATGCCAGATAAGTGTTATCTTCCGCTCTTTCTCCCTCTCCCAGGGGAATCTCCTTTACTACTCTCACGGGAGCATCAAAGGCAGGCTCCTCTGCGATCTCGGAATCAACCGTAATCTTCTCGAATTTCGACAGATACTGCTCGTCAATATACTGCAATTTCTCTGCCATATCCATATCCCCGTAGAGGTAGATATAGCTGTTGGAAGGATGATAATAGGTACTGTGAAACTCCTTGAACTGCTCATAGCTTAAGTCCGGAATATCCTTGGGATCTCCGCCGGACTCCACCGCATAAGTGGTATGGGGATAAAGCGCGGTGGGAATCTGACGCCACAGCACATCCTCCGGGGATGAAAGAGCACCCTTCATCTCATTGTATACCACACCGTTAATCTTAAGCTCGCCGCTCTCCTCCAGCTCATAGTGCCAGCCTTCCTGACGGAAAATAGCTTCGTTGGTATAGATATTGGGATAAAATACTGCATTCAGGTACACATCCATCAGATTCTGAAAATCCTTGTCATTGCAGCTTGCCACCGGATAAATCGTCTTGTCCGGATAGGTCATGGCATTTAAAAAGGTATTCAGGGATCCTTTTACCAATTCCACAAAGGGATCCTTCAAAGGGTAATCCCTGGAACCGCAAAGTACGGAATGCTCCATGATATGCGCCACACCGGTTGAATCCTTGGGTGTGGTTCTGAAACCAATATTAAATACCTTATTGTCATCCCTGTTGGAAATCAACGCAACCCTGGCACCTGTCTTCTTATGCTTCAACAGATAAGTCATGCTGTCGATATCCTTAATCTCTCTCTTTTCCAATACTTCATAAGCCGCTAAATCTTCTACTCTCATGTCACTCTCCTATTAGGTTTTATTCTAAAATCACAATCCGGCCAGCGCAAGTTTGCTGACGGAAATCTCCTGTATCACAACGCCGCAAGCTTCTTTTTCCTCCGGCGTCATGGCAGCCAGTTCCTCCACCGTCACCTGTCTCGTTGCATAGGCTTTGGTGCATTTTCCAAAGAGGCTCTTCTTTTCTTCCAAAATACTGATTCTGACTCTTGCCTTCATCTGGCGGTAAAGCTTCACCAGAAAACTGTCTTCCGGAAGATAATACAGATGGGTCTCCAGGTTGTCTTCCAGGTCAGCCTCAGGCAGAATATACTTCTGAACCACCATACGGAATTTGAAGGAGATCTCTTCCTCCTCCAAAAACTCCCCAAAGGTATATTTGCATCCCACATACACTCTGCCGGTATCCTGCATGTTGTATTTATAATCCTCATAAAAGCTGATATCCTGTTCCAGGCTCTCCAAAATACCGACCTTCTTTTTAGGATTCTTTTCCGTCTTATTCAACATACTCAATATCCTCGATCTTAAAGCCACTCATACGACAGGCTTCCAGGATAGCCTTCAGGGAAAGTCCCGATTCCTCTGCAAGTTCCTCCGGCGTCACCTTTCTGTGAAGCTCCTCTGCCAATTCCCTGGCCTTGTCCGCCACCTTGTTTACCTTTTCCGCCACTTTGCGGTCAGTTATGCCTGCTTCTGTACTCTCCCGGATATAATCCTCCATGGCGTCCATGATCATCTTGGCCAGCATCCCCGGCACCTCTGACGGTTTTTCCAGACTTCCAAGCATTCCCACTCCGATGGAAAGAGCCACATTTCCCTCTCCGATCAAATCCTCCAGAAAAACGCCCTGTCCGGTGTAAAGCTTGGCAATGTCCGTCACATCCTTCAGATAGATCTGAATCAGCTGCTGTTGTGCCTCCATCTCTCCGGCCATAGCGGAGATAGAGATTGCCTCGATCTCTCCCTGAGAATAGACAGGAAGAGCCGCAAGCTCATCCAGATAATCCTGCAGATAATCCCGTTCCTCCTCTGACAGAAATTCATCGGGATCCAAGGGCTGACCGATTCCCACCTTGTGCTTCAGCAAATAATCAAAGACCAACTGTATCTGGGGCTCTTCCAATTCCAGTTCCGCAAGCTTCTCCCTGACCTGCCCTTCACTGACACAATTCCCCTGTTCTCTCGCCATGGTACGCAGCTGCTCCAAAGCCTCTGCAAACATCACTTCTTTCTTACGGCTCATACTCTCTCCCTTATTTCACATGTTCATGGGTAAATAAATGCTGCTGACAGTATTCATAATTTCCGTTACATTTGGAACAAAAACGAAATTCCAGACCCGGATTGCTATCCTCAGTCTGTCCGCAAATCGCGCATTTGTGCTTTGTAATCTTAGGATTTCTCCTGATATCCTGCTTGAACTCTGCCCGGCGCTTTCTCTGCTTGGCTCCCAGATGGACTCTTCTTCGATTGCACATCCAGAAGAGGAAGAAACTAATCAGGGAAGCAGCTATGGCACCAACACTAAGCCAATAGATAGTGCCCATGTATAAGAACTCCACCATCTGAATCAAAAGCATAACCCCGTAGATGATTCCCAACCATTTTACTTTGACAGGTATCAGGAACATCAAAAGCACCTGTGCATTGGGAAAGGTAAGCGCATATGCCAGGAAAATGGACATATTAATGTAGTAGGTACTGAACTGTCTGTGTATCCATGCAGCCTGATCGGATCCGTACAAAAAGCCAGAGAGTTCACCGCCCAAAACCAGATAATCAATCGCCATACACAGGAATGAAACGATGACAGTCACAAAAATACCCGTAAAAATATAGACATTGTAACGCCAGGTGCCCCACACTCTCTCCAGACTGGTGCCCAGGTTGAAATAAAACATCAGCATAATCATCACAAAAAATAGATCCATATAACTCGACATTGTGGATGGCGGTGCGATCACCCAGGTAAAAATTCTCCAGACCTGTCCATGTAATACTTTGTACGGATTCAGCGTCAACAGATCAAGCACACCCGGTGCCAGCCAGTTTAAAATATATCCCACCACATAACAGGCGATCAGAATCACTGTAAGATTCGGAATTGCATATTTGCCGAATTTGCGTTCCCATTTACTCATAAACAAACCCCTTCCGGACTAAATCATAATGTATACATCATACCATTCTACACGCGAGAAGTAAACCAAGCTTTATGAAATTTATGGAAAAAACATATAATTTATAAACATTTTATAGAAACATTTTGCTGATTCTGCAAGTTGCAATTTACTCTCCCGTGTCGTATAATTACTTGGTATGTCGATTTTTGGTCGGCACCTATACTTACAGAATACATAATCATAAGCTGATTTAATCTCCAGTCCCTGACTGATATACAGCTTTCAGAGACTGATTCACAGGAAGGATTACATATGGAATTAACAAATCGCAAGGCTTCCCTAGGTATCGATATCGGTTCCACCACCGTAAAGATTGCCATTCTGGACACGGAACACAATATATTATTCTCCGACTATGAGCGTCATTATGCCAACATCAGGGAAACTCTGTCAAATCTCTTGAATAAAGCATACGGACAGCTTGGAAACCTTACCCTTTATCCAATGATAACCGGTTCCGGCGGTCTGACCCTTGCCAATCATCTGGAGGTTCCTTTTACCCAGGAGGTAATTGCCGTTGCCACCTCTCTGAAGGAGCTGGCTCCCAAGACCGATGTAGCCATCGAGCTGGGTGGAGAGGATGCCAAAATCATCTATTTTGAGGGCGGTAATGTGGAACAGCGTATGAACGGCATCTGTGCCGGCGGTACCGGTTCCTTTATCGACCAGATGGCTTCTCTCATTCAGACAGATGCTTCCGGTCTCAACGAATATGCGAAGAATTATCAGTCTCTCTATGCCATCGCCGCACGCTGCGGTGTATTTGCCAAGACGGATATTCAACCCCTGATCAATGAAGGTGCCACCAAGGAAGACCTGTCCGCTTCCATCTTTCAGGCTGTGGTGAACCAGACCATCTCCGGTCTGGCCTGCGGCAAACCGATTCGCGGGCACGTGGCATTTTTAGGTGGACCCCTGCACTTCCTTTCGGAGCTTAAGGCCGCCTTTATCCGCACCTTGAAATTAGACGAGGAACACGTGATTGATACCGCCAATTCCCACCTTTTCGCCGCCATCGGTTCTGCGCTGAATGCAGAATCCGCCGCAATCGCTGCCGATAAAAAGCTTCCCGGCTGTAAGCCTGTGGCATGCTTTACTCTGGAAGAGATGGTAACCAAGCTCTCTTCTGAGATTAAAATGGAATTCGAAGTGGAACGTATGGAGCCTCTTTTTGCAGACAGGGAGGCTTATCAGGCATTCCGTGAGCGTCACAATTCTCACCATGTCAAAACTTCTGCTCTTGAGTCTTATCAGGGCAATGCGTTCCTTGGCATTGATGCCGGCTCGACCACCACAAAGATTGCGCTGGTCGGGGAAGACGGCTCCCTGCTCTACTCTTTTTACAGCAATAACGACGGCAGTCCGTTGAAGACCGCCATCCGCTCCTTGAAAGAAATCTATGAAAGCCTGCCCGAAGGGGTCAATATTGTACGCTCCTGCTCCACAGGTTACGGTGAGGCTCTGATGAAGGCTGCCTTCCTGCTGGATGACGGGGAAGTGGAAACGGTAGCCCACTATTATGCCGCTGCCTTCTTCAATCCGGAGGTGGACTGCATCCTGGACATCGGCGGTCAGGACATGAAATGTATCAAGATTAAGAACCGCACCGTGGACAGCGTACAGCTCAACGAGGCCTGCTCTTCGGGCTGCGGCTCCTTTATCGAGACCTTCGCCAAATCCCTGAATTACAGTGTGCAGGACTTTGCCCAGGCGGCTCTTTTTGCAGAGCATCCCATCGATCTTGGCACACGCTGTACCGTTTTCATGAATTCCAAGGTAAAACAGGCACAGAAGGAAGGTGCAAGCGTAGCCGACATCTCTGCCGGACTGGCTTACTCAGTAATTAAAAATGCGCTCTTCAAGGTAATCAAGGTATCCGATGCCTCAGAGCTTGGCCGTAACATCGTGGTACAGGGTGGTACCTTCTACAACGATGCCGTCCTTCGAAGCTTTGAAAAAATAGCAGATTGTGAGGCAATCCGCCCCGATATCGCAGGTATCATGGGTGCCTTCGGCGCCGCACTGATTGCCAGGGAACGTTATGAAGCCGGATACAAGACAAGCATGCTATCTTATGAGAAACTCTGTGAACTGAAATACGATACCAGCATGGCGAAATGTAAGGGCTGTACCAACAGCTGCCGTCTCACCATCAACAAATTCTCCGGAGGACGCCAGTTCATCTCCGGAAACCGCTGTGAGCGCGGTATCGGCGGTCAGAAAAATGCTAACAATGTACCTAATCTTTTTGAATACAAGCTTCAGCGGCTCTTCTCCTATCCTTCCCTGGAGGCAGACCAGGCTCCCAGAGGCACGGTAGGTATTCCCAAAGTCCTGAATATGTATGAGAACTATCCCTTTTGGCACACCTTTTTCACAAAACTCGGGTATCGCGTGGTATTATCCCCCAGCTCCAACCGTAAGATCTACGAGCTTGGCATTGAATCCATTCCCAGCGAATCCGAATGTTATCCGGCAAAGCTGGCTCATGGTCATGTGACCTGGCTGATTAAGCAGGGCGTTGATTTTATCTTTTACCCCGCTCTGTTTTATGAGCGCAACGAGATAGAGGGGGCAAACAACCATTACAACTGCCCCATCGTTACCTCATACTCTGAAAATATCAAGAACAACGTGGAAGAGATTTTCAACGGAAGCGTTGTTTTGCGTAATCCCTTCATGTCCTTCCGTGATATTGATACAGTGACGGATGCTCTGCTGAAGGAATTCAGGGAACTGCCGGCAGGTGAGGTAAAAGCTGCCGCCCTGACCGCCTGGGAGGAACTGGCAACGGTTCGTTCCGACATGCAGAAAAAGGGCGAGGAAACCTTAAAATACCTGGAAGAAACCGGAAAACGCGGTATCGTTCTGGCAGGGCGTCCCTACCATGTGGATCCCGAAATCAACCATGGTATTCCGGAGTTAATTACCTCCTTCGACATCGCTGTGCTCACTGAGGATTCCATCTCCCACCTGGGACATCCGGAGCGTCCTCTTATCGTATCCGACCAGTGGATGTATCACTCCAGGCTTTATGCAGCAGCAAGCTATGTAAAAACCGTTGAAAATCTGGATTTGATTCAGCTCAACTCCTTCGGCTGCGGACTGGACGCCGTAACTACCGACCAGGTAAACGATATCCTCTCCGGGTCTGAGAAGATATACACCTGCCTGAAGATTGATGAGGTAAATAACCTGGGGGCTGCCAGAATCCGTGTCCGCTCCCTGCTATCCGCCATCAAGGTGCGCGAGAAACTGCAGAAGGAACGCAGGATTTGTTCCGCTGCCATAGAGAAGGTACCCTTTACCGAAGAAATGCGTAAGGATTACACGATTATCTGCCCTCAGATGTCTCCCATTCATTTTGAGATTCTGGAGCCCGCCTTCAATGCCTGCGGATACAATTTTGTAGTCCTGGACAACGATAACCGCCATTCCGTGGACATGGGTCTGAAATATGTAAACAATGATGCCTGCTATCCTTCCCTGTTGGTGGTAGGACAGATTATGGAGGCACTTCTTTCGGGAAAATATGACCTGAACAAAACAGCTATCGTCATGACCCAGACCGGCGGCGGCTGCCGAGCCACCAACTATGTGGGATTTATCCGCCGCGCCCTGAAGAAGGCTGACATGGCACAGATTCCCGTTATCTCCCTGAATCTTGCCGGTATCGAAAGCAATCCGGGCTTCCATCTGGACGCCAACATGATGCTTCGTGCCGCCGTGGGCGCAGAATTCGGAGATATCTTCATGCGCTGTGTATACCGTATGCGTCCTTACGAAGCCACTCCCGGAAGCGTGGAAGCCGTTCACCGGAAATGGCTGAAAATCGCACAGGAATTTGTCTCCGCAAAGCATATTAATCTCTTCAGATTCAACAGGCTCTGCAAAGAAATGATTCGTGACTTTGACAATATTCCCATACTGGATATTAAGAAACCCAGAGTCGGCATTGTAGGTGAGATTCTCGTCAAATTCTCCCCTGCCGGCAATAATCATCTGGTAGAATTGTTGGAAAACGAGGGTGCTGAGGCGGTTGTGCCCGACCTGATTGATTTCATGCTCTACTGCTTCTACAATCAGCTCTACAAAGCTGACCACTTAGGCATGAGCAAGAAGGCGGCACGTCTTTCCAAACTCGGCATCTGGGCAATTGAGCACCTGTTACGAGGCACAGCTGTCAAAGAATTCAAGAAGAGTAAGCATTTCTCCGCTCCCACTCCCATCAAGGAGATTGCGGAATTTGCCGAACCCATCGTATCCATCGGCAACCAGACCGGTGAAGGCTGGTTCCTGACCGGCGAGATGGTGGAACTGATTCATGACGGAGTACCCAATATCGTCTGCACACAGCCCTTCGGCTGTCTGCCAAACCACGTAGTCGGTAAAGGTGTGATCAAGGCGTTGCGCAAAGCTTATCCCATGTCCAATATCGTAGCCATTGACTACGATCCCGGTGCCAGCGAGGTAAACCAGCTGAACCGTATCAAGCTGATGCTTTCCACAGCCCAGAAAAACATGGAGCAATCCGCACAATAGGCATAAACCCAAAAAGAAGCTCGGACAATTCGGGAGAATCACCCCAGCCATCCGAGCTTCTTTTTCTTTGTTTTCTTTTTTTCTAATCCGTACCTTTTATGATGCCGCCTGTGTTTTATCAGAAACATACTGCTGAAGTACGGCAACCACCTCTTCCGGCGCAAGCCCCGTATCTGCAATCAGTTCGCTGACGGTTTCCAGTTCTCTGCGTCTCTTCTCTTCAAAGAGTTCCTCAAGTTCTCTCTTCTCGGACTCCATGCGTACTTCCAACGCATCTATCAGCTCCTGCTTTGCCGCAATTTTCTCTTCCAGTGTCTTTCTCTGACCTCTTGCCATGTCAATACCTCCAAAATCTGCTACGCCGATTCAAGCGCTTTCCGCACCTTGATCTGACGTGCCTTATTCTAAGTATATGGACAAAGGTGGCAAAATATTCCTGTTTATCAATATTTCTCTGTCCGTTACCGGCTTTACCCAAGCTCGTACGGTGTTACCTGATAAACATAGTAATTCAGCCAGTTGCTGTACAGGTTATTGCTGTGAGCCCGCCACTGAAGCAGTGGCTTCTTCTCCGGATCATTCTCCGGATAATAGTTGTAAGGTATCTGTATGGGCAGACCCTTGTTCAGGTCCCTGTGATATTCATGGTCCAGGGTGTATCTGTCATACTCGGGATGCCCCGTCACAAAGATCTTCTTTCCGCCCTCTGCAATTGCCAAAAATACCCCCGCCACCGGAGATTCTGCCAGTACGGTCAATTCCTTGCAGGCGTGAATTGCCTCCGCAGGAGTCTCCGTATGCCTGCTGTGAGGAGCCAGGAAAATATCATCAAAGCCTCTCACAAGCGGTATCTTTCTGTTGGACACCTTGTGTTCATAAATCCCGAACAGCTTCTGAGGCAGCTGCTTTTTATTGATTCCGTAGTAATAGTACAGACCTGCCTGGGCCGCCCAGCAGATATGAAGCACGGAGGTCACATGGGTCTCCGCCCAGTCAAAGATTTCACAGGTTTCCTCCCAATAGTCCACCTCCTCGAAGGAGATATCCTCCACCGGTGCTCCCGTGATAATCATACCATCGAACTTTCTGTCCCTGATTTCATCCAATGAGGTGTAGAATTTATTTAAATGGCTGGCAGGTGTGTTCAAAGATACATGACTCTGCACATTCATAAAGGTAACATCCACCTGAAGTGGGGTGTTTGACAAAGCACGCAGAAGCTGCAATTCCGTGTCCTGCTTAATGGGCATGTTATTTAAGATCAATACCTGCAGGGGACGAATATCCTGGTGCATGGCACGGAATTCATCCATCACAAATATATTTTCATTTTCCAGTATTTCCTTTGCAGGCAAATCACTCTGTGTTCTAATAGGCATATCAAATTCCTCTCTCCCGGCATTTATTATATTTCAAGTTTTCCTCCTGCCTGACGGTTCATTCATTTCTTTTTCATTTCTTTCTCATTTCAATGTCAGCAAGGGCATGATATCTTTAAACCACTTCTATTCCATATTCCTTCAGGAAATCTTCCTCCGCCATAATGGGGATTCCCAGCTCCTTGGCCTTTTTGTTTTTGGAGGAAGTGGAGGCAACATCATTATTAATCAATGCTGTGGTCTTGCCGGTGACACTTCCCGTCACCTTGCCGCCCCTCGCTTCAATCAAGTCCTTCAATTCATTTCGGTTCTCAAAATGATTCAGGCTCCCGGTGATTACAAAGCTCAGACCTGTCATATTTTGACTTGCTTCATCCACCACCGGCACCTCCACATGCAGCTCTGCCATGAGGTTCTGAATCTTCCGGAGGTTGTCCTCATCCCGCATGTAGTCAGCAAAGGCTGTGGCAATCACCTCACCCACACCTTCAATGGCACTTAGTGTCTCCACATCCGCCGCCTGCATTTTCGCCAGGTCATAGTCAAAATAACGACACAGCATCTTGGCATTGGCCAGACCGATATTGGCAATTCCCAAGCCGTAGATTACCCTGTGCAGTGTGGTATTACGGGAAGCATTGATACTCTCCATGAGATTGGCGTAGGATTTCTCTCCAAAGCCCTCCATGTTCACAATCACATCCCTGTGACGGTCCATGTGATATAAATCAGCATATTCATGAATCAGTCCCATGTCAATAAACTTTTCCAAAGTTGCCTCGGATAAGCCGTCAATATTCATGGCATCCCTGCTGACAAACAGAGTAAAAGCCTTGATACTCTTGGCCGGACACTTCTCATTGGTACAATAAAGAGACTGTACCTCGTTTACCTGGCGAATCTCCGTCGCACCGCCGCAGACAGGACATACCTTGGGAATCTCCACGGTATCGCTGCAGGTCAGATTCTTCTCAATCTGCGGAATGATCATGTTGGCCTTGTATACCGTGATTCTGTCCCCGATACCCAGGTGTAACCCACGCAAAATACTGATATTATGAACCGAAGCGCGGCTCACGGTAGTGCCCTCCAGCTCCACCGGCTCAAAAATTGCCACGGGATTAATCAACCCCGTACGGCTGGCACTCCACTCAATCTCCTTCAGCGTAGTCTCCTGCAGTTCATCTGCCCATTTGAAGGCAATGGAATGTCTGGGGAACTTCGCTGTTCTTCCCAGGGATCGTCCGTACGCAATATCCTCGTAGCTCAGCACCAGCCCGTCGGAAGGAACATCATAAGCTTCTATTTTCTTCTCAAATAACTCTATTGTCTCTAAAATATTCTCTTCCGTGACAGTATAATGTTCTACCACTTCAAAACCCTGCTCCTGCAGAAACACAAACTGAGCATCCTTGGAACGGGCAATTGCTTCGTATTTCAGCTGCTCCATTGACTCGCCCTGCTCACGGCTATCGTTAATGCTTCCCTCGGTATTAACAATCTCTGCTCTCCTGACGCTCACCAGGTCAAAAGCATAGAATCTGACATTTCTCCTGGCCGTAATCTCATTGTTTAGCTGACGCACAGAACCGCTGCAAAGATTTCTCGGATTCTTGTATTTGGCTTCCGTATCCGGAATCTGCGCATTCATTTTTTCAAAATCAGAGTAGGTAATCACCGCTTCGCCGCGAAGTACCAGTTCTCCCTCAAAGGGAATTGTCAACGGAATATTCTTGAAAGTCTTGGCATTGTTGGTGATTACCTCTCCTATCTCCCCGTTACCACGGGTAACAGCCTTTACAAGCCTTCCGCCGTCGTAGGTAAGCACCACCGTCAGTCCATCCAGCTTCCAGCTCAAAACCGCAGGTTTCCCCTGGAGCCAGCTTCTGAGTTCTTCCCTGCTCTTTGTCTTGCCCAGAGACAACATGGGGGTTTCATGCTTCTCCTTGGGAAGCTCCTCCACCGCTTCATATCCTACATTTACCGTAGGACTGTTTGCCAGAACGATTCCTGTCTCCTCCTCCAGCAGTTGCAGTTCATCATAGAGAGCATCATACTCCCTGTTGCTCATAATCTCCCTATCCTCGGCATAATACGCTTTGGACGCTCTGTTCAGGGTCTCCACAAGATATTGAATTCTCTTAACCTTTTCAGACTGCATAGTTCTGCTCCGCCTTTTTTTGATTTCTGTTACTTGATGCCTTCGTCATTTCTCTCTGACAATCCCACAGGCTTTGTACAGCTTCTGTACCTCCTCCGGTACCAGTTCCCTATATTCCCCGGGCTTTAAGCTGCCCAGGGTCACATGCATCACCCGTATTCTCTTGATGGACTTCACGTAAAAGCCAAAGGTCTGGCACATTCTACGAATCTGTCTGTTCAACCCCTGTGTCAGGACGATTTTAAAGGTGTCATCCCCGATTTTCTCCAGCCGACACTCCCTGGTCTTAACCTTTAAATCCTTCAGATACACGCCTTTTGCCATTTTTTGCAGGAACTCAGGAGTAATCTTCTTATCTGTTCTGACAACGTATTCTTTCTCATGTCCATTGGCTCCCTTCATCATACCCTGAATCAGATCACCGTCATTAGTCAACAGCATCAGCCCTTCGGAATCCTTATCCAGTCTGCCTGCATAAGTCACTCTGATGGGATACTGAATACAGTCCATGATAGTCTTCTCTGCATGTTCATCCTTCTCTGTACAGGTCACTCCCACAGGCTTATAAAAAGCCAGCACCACCTTCTGCTCCTCCATCTGAATACGTCTTCCGTTTACCATGATTTTATCACGGGGACCAATCTGCTGTCCCGGAGTAGGGATCTCACCATTTACCAGTACTTTACCCTCATCAATCAGCTTATCTGCATCTCTTCTGGAGCAAACACCTGCATGTGCCAGAAATTTATTGATTCTCATGGAACCTGTTTCCGCTGACATAGTATTCTTCATCTAACATCACTCCCAATGATTATTCACCAACATATTCTTCCATTTCTTCCAGCTTGCATACTTTGGGAATACCATTCCCCTCCGTCAGCCCCCTCTTGGCAGTCTGGTCTGCAAGCTCGTTATATTTCACATTCGTGTGGGCGGCTACCTTCGTAAAGGTGATCTTCAGCATCCTGCCCCACTCCCGCATGGTCCCGGCATAGGTGATGGTCTCATCATTCCTGGCACGCCATTCTCCCGTCGCCCACTTCTCGATTCCCTGATAATCATATCTGATTTCTATTTCTCTGTAACCGTTTAACATGGCGGCTTTAGTTGCATAGAGAGCCCCCAGCATCTCTCCCATCACGTTTCGGTGCTGAAGATACTTCTCATTATCCCCATTACCGTACTGAGTGTAAATCTTACCATTCGGCAGGATAAACACGCACCCAAAGGCATATTTTTTCAGGGAATGCTCATAGCTTCCATCCACATAAGCAAGCAAACAGCCGGGGCGCGGCAGGTCTTCCCTGTCTTCCTTCCGACTCTCCATTCCCAGATATTCTCTCGCTTCCTGTTCCGATGTAAATCCTTTGTACTCAGCACCGGGGTATCCGTCTACCGAAGCCTTACACTCATCCCAGGTTCGAAAAAGCCCTGTTACCTTCCCTTTTTTTACGGCATAGAATTTCTTGGAAGCCATACCTTCTCCTTCCGGGCAGCTCAGATTTCCACCCGCAAAATGCAAACAGCATATAATATATGTTACCACTTTTTTCTGGATATTCAAGCATTTTCGGCTCTCATGTTCTTTTCGGAATCTTTTTCAGCTATAGCCAAAATCATAGAAATAGTGTAGAATAAGGACATTGACTTTATACGGAGGAATTTATGAGTATACTGAATGTTGAACATCTGACTCACGGTTTTGGAGACCGTGCAATCTTTAATGATGTGTCCTTCCGCCTACTGCCCGGAGAACACATCGGCCTTATCGGCGCCAATGGCGAAGGGAAATCAACCTTTATGAATATCATAACCGGAAAGCTTCAGCCCGATGAAGGCAAAATAGAATGGGCAAAGAATGTCCGTGTGGGCTATTTGGACCAGCATACTGTTCTCAATGCAGGCATGACTATCCGCGATGTACTGGCCTCTGCCTTTGATTTCCTGTTCCAGATGGAAGAACGCATGAACGAGATCTGTGAAAAGATGGGGGATGCAAGCCCCGAAGAACTGGAACAATACATGGAAGAGCTGGGCACTATTCAGGATCTTCTCACCATGCATGACTTCTATATGATAGACGCCAAGGTGGACGAAGTAGCTAACGCCCTGGGTCTGACCGAGATCGGCCTGGAAAAAGATGTCACGGAGCTCTCCGGCGGGCAACGCACCAAGGTGCTTCTGGGTAAACTTTTACTGGAAAAGCCTGACATCCTGCTTCTGGATGAGCCCACCAACTATTTGGATGCGGAACACATTGAATGGTTGAAGCGTTACCTGAATGATTATGAAAATGCCTTCCTTCTGATCAGCCATGATATCCCTTTTCTCAACAGTGTCATCAACCTGATTTATCACATGGACAATCAGGAGTTGAACCGCTATGTGGGCGATTACGACAAGTTCCGGGAAGTCTATGCCATGAAAAAATCTCAACTGGAAGCCGCCTACAATAAGCAGCAGAAGGAAATCGCCGACCTGAAGGACTTCGTTGCCCGCAACAAGGCTCGTGTTTCTACCCGAAACATGGCCATGTCACGCCAGAAAAAGCTGGACAAAATGGATGTCATCGAGCTCGCTTCCGAAAAGCCCAAGCCCGAATTCAATTTCCGTGAGGCACGCACTCCCGGTCGTATCATTTTTGAGACCAGGGATCTGGTAATCGGCTATGACGAGCCCCTTTCCAGACCGCTGAACCTGACCATGGAACGCAATCAGAAGATTGCCCTAATCGGTGCCAACGGTATCGGTAAGACTACACTTCTCAAGAGCCTTCTGGGATACATCAAGCCTGTATCCGGCGCTGTGGAACAGGGCGATTATCTGGAGCTGGGATATTTCGAACAGGAAATGACAGGTGACAAGGACAACAGCTGCATCGAAGAAATCTGGCAGACCTTCCCCGGATTCTCCCAGTACGAGGTACGCTCCGCCCTTGCCAAATGCGGTCTTACAACCAAGCATATCGAGAGCAAGGTGCGTGTCTTAAGCGGTGGCGAACAGGCGAAGGTGCGTCTCTGTAAACTGATCAACCGGGACACCAACGTACTGATTCTGGACGAGCCCACCAACCATCTGGATATAGATGCCAAGGAGGAACTCAAACGTGCCCTGAAGGAATACAGGGGAAGCATCCTGATGGTATGTCATGAGCCGGAGTTTTACGAAGGTCTGGCAACCGATGTATGGGATCTCTCCCAATGGACTACCAGGATTGTATAAACAGAGGGTGCCCGGATATACCGGGCACCCTCTGTTTACAATATTTAGCACACGTTTTCTACAATGCTTTATCAACTACAGCTCCCTTAATATCATCTTCGATAAGCTTCATTATGTTCATCATATCCTTCACTTCCTGTTGTGCCGTATTCACATCTGCCGCAGTGGATGCAGCCTCTGCAACTCCATCAAGGATGTCTTCTGTAAGCTCCTCATTTTCCTTCTTGTCCTTGACTGCATCAATCCGTTCCTGAAGTTCTTCTTCCTTCTCCTTCTCAGCCAGGGTCTCTTCTTTCTCCCTTTCAGCCTCTTCATCGATATGATCTTTGGCTTCATCAATGAGCATACCCATTATTTCCTTGGAAGCTTCCTCCATCACGGCATCTGCCTGTTTTTGTGCATCAATCATTGGATGGTTTTTAAGTCTTTCAAGCTCAGTTGCACTGATAATCCGGTTTTCTACCATTATTTCCTGTTTTGCTTCATATGCCGTAGTTACATATGAAGTTTCAAGCTCCAACATTTCCAATGTTCTTTCTTGATATTCAGTTAAGCCCTTCGCTTTTATTTCTTTTATCTTTTTTAATTCGTCATAGGTCATAATTATTCCCGAACCGGGCATTTTGGCTCTTGCACCCTTTTCAAGTAATCTTAAATCCTGTTCTTCCTGACTGTTTTCATCAATGCCATAGGTATCTCGAAGTGCAGCTCTGCTATCTTCAATTTCTCTGACAGCTCTGTTAGCGTCTCCTATATCCTTCCGGAGGGACTTAATTCTTTCTCTTCTGGCAGTAAGATCATCATCCGTCTTCAATTCATTCGCAACAACATCACCAATGATCTTCATAGCCTTCTTTCTGGCTTCTTCTTTCTTAGCTGCAATTGGGTCAAATCTGTTCTTAAGTTCACTTCCATTAATCGATTTTTTCCGGTCGTTACCGGTTGTATCCCCTTCGCGGTGCCTTGCACTGCGAATATCATCTCCCATAAAAATAGAGTTATTTTGAACCTTCATAAACAGTCCTCCGGAAACATCAAGCACCTTAATATATTTTCACAATATGTTTGGGATTTGGAAATACTGTCAGAAAAGACATGCCGAAAACAACAAGAAGATATAGTAACCCCATACTATATCATAAGCATCTCAATCCTTGAGAAAAGTAATTCGAAATCCGTTTCGCTTTTATAAAAATTCTATTCTATATTTTTATCGGTAGCACACATAAAAACTTTAGTCTTTTTATATACTATATACTTTATCCTCATTTGCACCTTATTAGCAATAGCACCTGCTTGCGGCTGTGGCAGGAATTGTTGCATATAAATCTACACATGAAAAAGGAATCTGTGAAACAGATTCCTTAAATAAGGGAGAAACCTTGACGAAGAATGGAGTTCCAGTTGCTTTTCTGATATAGAAATCGTATAACAATTACCATTTGCTTTTCTTTATCAATAGTGTAAAAGGCTAGGTAATTATTAACTATAATAAAACGAATTTCCCAACTTGCCAGAACGGGGTCATCTACAAGAC
>CALZBR010000018.1 GCA_945621435.1 uncultured Lachnospiraceae bacterium | reverse complement strand
GTGGTGATTTCTGTTAATTTGTACTTGACAAGAGGTCATTACATATCAGTTTTATTGTACTACATATAGAAATTTATGCAAGTGACAATGATTCTTTTTATTTGAAAGTTTTATTTCCGTTAAAAGAAACATTGACATGCCGGACTGCATACAATACACCATAAATAAACTTTTGGAGGCACCAAAATGAGTGATTTGACTGCTACAAACTGTGGCTGCAACGACTCCTGCGGTTGTGCAAACAGCCGCAATAACAACTGTGGATGCAACAGCTGCATCTGGATTATCCTTCTTCTCTTTCTCTGCGGCGGAAACGGCTTCGGAGGAATGGGCTGTGGAAACAGCTGTGACTGTGGATGCGGTTCCGGCAGCTTCTTCGGTGGCAATGGCGGTTGTTGTGAGTGGATTATCTGGATCCTGCTTCTGTCCTGCTTCTGTGGCGGCGGAAACGGCTTCGGTTGCTGCTAATCAGACAATCTATCGGTGCAGGCTCCTTCCGGAGCCTGTTTCCGATTAGGTTCATATTGCCTCGTATTCTGTCATAAAATACATAGACAAACTTTTATTCAAAGGGCGGTACAGACTTATGGAGGGAAAAAATACGGATTCCGTTTCAGCTTTTGATGCTCTGTTTACCACAAACAGGATCAAAATGTTCAAAGTGATTGCCAAAAGCCTCCCTCCCGCACAACAACGTGGCTTTGTTGTATGTATCAGACTGATGGAATTACAGTATTCTATCTATTTGCTGAACCGGACTGACATTGCATACACGCCTTCAGCAAAAACGATTACTGCTGATTTTCTCTCCGGAGATTCTCAAGGCACTCTGGATCTTCTGGACGAATTGATTCCATACAGCACAGATTCGGAAAAACAACAGATAATAAATATAAAGAACATGCTGGCAGGAATATCCAAAATGAAAGAAATGATGAATGTACTGGATATGTTGAAGGAACTTTTCCCGGAAGGCTTTGGTAATAATGGAGATGACAGCAGTAATTTTGATCTTTTCTCTATGTTTTCCGGTATATCCGGTTCTGATTTATCATCCATATTTGATCTGTTGAAAGACAACACATAATAATCAGGAGGAGGAGTATGACAGAACAGCACGCATGGATGTCTGACCCTTTGGTGGCTGACATTCCACAAAAAAAGCTGGAATTTCTGGAACAGCTTTATTACAACAGTCAAGGCAAAAATCAAAAGGATTTGATGACATTTATGATGCCTATGATGAAAAAAGCCAAAAAAGAAAATCTGACTTTCACTCCCGGAGAAATGAGCGCTGCCATTGCAGCCATCAAACGCAACAGCACACAGGAAGAACAGGAAAAGATAGACCAACTTCTGAGCAAAGCCAAAAAAGGAGCTGACTAAACCTCAAGTCAGCTCCTTTTTCATCCTTTTCCATGAACTATTCTACTACTTTTTACTGCTTTACCACAATATTTACGATACGTCCGGGAACGTAGATTTCCTTGACGATGGTACCTGCCAGTTTATCTCCCAGGGCTTCCTTCGCTGCTGTAATCACCGCATCCTTATCCATGTCCTTGGGTACGGTTACGGTTACACGCAACTTGCCGTTGACCTGTACACCGATTTCCACAGCTGCCTCAACCGTCTTAGCCTCATCATATACCGGCCATGCCGCCTGGTATACTCTTCCTTCGTAACCGGCTGCCTGCCAGAGTTCCTCGGTGATATGCGGTGCCACAGGATTCAGCAGTGCAAGAAGGGTCTTGTATTCTCCCGCAGTCACTGCATTTCTCTTATAGAAATCATTGATCAGTGCCATCATAGCGGCAATTGCGGTATTGAACTTCAGATTCTCATAGTCAGCGGAAACCTTCTTGATCGTCTGATGTACCCTGGTCTCCATCTCCTTGCTGTACTCGTCACCTTCTACCAGGATATCCTGCAGCTTCCATACTCTCTCAAGGAAACGCCGACATCCTTTAACGCCATCCTCACTCCATGCTGCGCTGACGTCAAAAGCACCAATAAACATCTCATAAGTGCGCAGTGTATCAGCACCGTACTCCATTACTATTTCATCGGGATTAACAACATTTCCAAGTGACTTGGACATTTTAACCACAGGATGATCTGCCATCTCACCGTATTTTTCCTTCAACGCTGCCCTTGCAGCACTCTCACTTCCGCACTGCTCCAACAGCTTCTTCTGTTCCTCAGCAGGAAGGTTCGCATAGTTATGAGGATTCAGTCCCAGAATCATTCCATGGCTGGTTCTCTTCTGATAAGGTTCAGGGCAGGGAACCACTTCCTGATCATACAGGAATCTATGCCAGAATCTGGAATAAAGCAGATGCAGAGTGGTATGCTCCATCCCTCCGTTATACCAGTCTACAGGCAACCAGTAATTCAAAGCCTCTTTGCTTGCAAGAGCCTCTGTATTGTGAGGATCCGTATAACGAAGGAAATACCATGAGGAACCGGCCCATTGAGGCATCGTGTCAGTCTCACGCTTTGCAGGTCCTCCGCAGCAGGGACAGGTAGTATTTACCCACTCTGTCATGGCAGCCAGCGGAGATTCTCCGTTGTCCGTAGGTTCGTAGGACTCCACCTCGGGAAGGGTCAACGGCAGTTCGCTCTCATCCAGGGGCACATATCCGCACTTCTCACACTGTACGATGGGAATCGGCTCACCCCAGTAACGCTGTCTGGAGAATACCCAGTCACGAAGCTTGAAGTTGGTCTTGCTGTGACCGATTCCCTTCTCCTCCAGAAACTCAGTAATTTTCTTCTTTGCCTCTGCAACAGAAAGTCCATTCAGGAACTCCGAGTTTACCATGATACCGGTTTCCACATCAGTAAATACCTTCTCCTGGACACTGACAGGACTGCCACCCACTACTTCAATGATGGGAAGGTTGAATTTCTTTGCAAAATCCCAGTCTCTCTCATCATGTGCAGGCACGGCCATAATCGCACCTGTACCATAAGTCATCAGAACATAATCAGAAACCCAGATAGGAATCTCCCTGCCGTTTACGGGATTTGTTGCAGTCAGTCCTTCAATCTGCACACCGGTCTTTTCCTTCGCCAGCTCGGTACGTTCAAAATCGGACTTCCTGGATGCCTGCTCTCTGTAAGCGACCAAAGCATCATAGTTGCTGATCTCCTCTTTATACTTTTCGATCATGGGATGCTCGGGAGATACTACCATATAGGTTGCACCAAACAAGGTATCGGGTCTTGTTGTATATATACGAAGCTTATCCTCTTTTCCTGTCAGCGAGAAGTCGACTTCAGCGCCGGTGGATTTACCGATCCAGTTTTTCTGTGAGACCTTTACTCTCTCAATATAGTCAACGTTATCCAGACCCTCTATGAGCTTATCTGCATACTCAGTGATTTTCAACATCCACTGGCTCTTTACCTTACGTACAACCTCAGAACCACAACGCTCACAAACACCGTTCACCACTTCTTCATTTGCAAGGCCAACCTTACAGGAGGTACACCAGTTGATGGGCATCTCCGATTTGTAGGCCAGACCTGCCTTGAATAGTTTCAAAAAGATCCACTGGGTCCACTTGTAATATTCCGTATCCGTGGTATTGATCTCTCTGTCCCAGTCAAAGGAATATCCTAGGGAATGCAGCTGATTCTTGAATCTTTCCACATTCTTCTTGGTTACCATTCTGGGATGAACATGATTCTTGATTGCATAGTTCTCAGTAGGAAGTCCGAAGGCATCCCAGCCCATGGGATACAGAACATTGTAGCCCTGCATTCTGCGTTTTCTTGCCACGATATCCAGAGCGGTATAGGGTCTTGGATGTCCTACATGAAGTCCGTCTCCTGAGGGATAGGGGAATTCTACTAACGCGTAATATTTTGGTTTTGAATAGTCTGTGGAAGTCTTGAAAGCCTTCTCGTCATCCCATACCTTCTGCCATTTTTCTTCCACCTCGCGATGGTTATAAGGTACTGCCATTTTGTCTCCTCCTTTATTATACTCACCTAAAAATAAAAAGAAAGCCCTTTCGTCTGCTTAGAGACGAAAGGGCTTAAGTTCCGTGGTACCACTCTAATTCATGCCAAAAACGCATGCACTTTTATGACGGATAACGGTGTCTGCCGCCTTTATTACACACTCCTGAGAATCAGAAGCTTCACAAAAGGAACTCCGAGGCGAGTTGGGAATATCTCACTATTGCCTCACACCCACCGGCAACTCTCTGAAAGCCCGATATTCTTAATATTCCTCTTCAGCGTCTGTTTATTGTATTCGATTCAAGTATCAGTTATTTTATTCCTTTTTGCCGGCATTGTCAAGTGTGCGTTTTTTCTCTGTCAGACATTGTTCTGTAAGGCATCGTTCCGACAGCCTTATTCATCCATGTTGTTTTCCGCCACCTTGGCAGCTCTTGCTTCCACTTCCTTCTCCTGCACATCCGAAGGTGCCTGCTCATAGCGTACAAACTCGTAGGAATAATCCCCACGTCCGCCTGTTATGGAGCGCAGATCCGTGCAATAACCGAAGAGACTGCTCATGGGAATCTCTGCTTCCACAATCGTCTTTCCGCCGGGCGCAGGATTCATGCCGAGCACACGACCTCTTCTCTTGTTGAGATCTCCCATAATGTCTCCGGTATAGGAATCCGGAACTACCACCTTCAGATTCGCAATAGGCTCAAGAAGAATCGGCTGGGCCTCCATAAAACCTTTCTTGAAGGCCTGTATGGTAGCCATCTTAAAGGCCTGCTCCGAAGAATCCACGGGGTGATAGGAGCCATCATAAAGGACGGCCTTTACGCCTACTACGGGATATGCCGCCATGGGTCCCTTTAGCACAGATTCCTGTAAGCCTTTTTCCACGGCCGGATAATAATTCTTGGGAACTGCTCCTCCCACAACCTCCTGCTCAAATACATAAGGAGTCTCCAGATCACCGGAAGGTTCAAAGCGCATCTTGACATGACCATACTGTCCATGCCCGCCGGATTGCTTTTTGTACTTATATTCCACATCGGATTTCTTTTTCACCGTCTCTTTGTAAGCAATCTTCGGCTTGGAGAGTTCAACTTCCACCTTGTATTCGTTCAGGAGTCTGCTTACAATAATCTCCAGATGCTGGTCTCCCATTCCGTAGATCAATGCCTGATGGTTCTCCGCATCGTTGACGGTCTTCATGGTCAGATCCTCATGCCCTATCTTCTGAAGAGCCTGGGAAATCTTATCCACATCTGCCTTGTTCTTCGGTTTATAGCGCATATAGGTATAAGGTGTCGAAATCTCGAACTTTCCAAACTTTATGGTCGTTGCCTTGGTTGACAGACTGTTGCCGGTCCTTGCAGCCGTCAGCTTTGCAAGGGCACCGATATCTCCCGCATGAAGCTCCGGCACCTCAATGGGCTTATTCCCCTGCAGCACATAGAGCTTACCTATCTTCTCCTCAATGTCACGATCCACGTTGTAGATAACATCATCGGTCTTCAGAACGCCGGAATTTAC
This sequence comes from uncultured Lachnospiraceae bacterium, assembly GCA_945621435.1. GTDB lineage: Bacteria > Bacillota > Clostridia > Lachnospirales > Lachnospiraceae > Acetatifactor. The sequence continues at coordinate 39,518 of CALZBR010000018.1, read as the reverse complement.
CTTGATCAGAGAATACTTTCCGATAAAGGGATCCACAATGGTTTTCCAGATATAGGCTGATTTGGCTTTGGAAAAATCATAATCCGCATGATAGATCTCGCTGGTCTTCATATTAATCCCGGCACAGGTACGGTTCTCCGGACTGGGGAAATACTTTACGATATCATCCAGCAAAGTATAGATACCCTGGCAAAGCGTATTTGACCCCATGGTCATGGGAATCAGGCTGCAGTCACATACATTGGTTCTCAGGGCGGCACGGATTTCGGATTCGGAGAAGGTCTCCCCTCCAAAATACCGTTCCATCATCTCCTCACTTGTCTCTGCCACCGCTTCCATCAAGGTATCTCTGAACAGCTGAAGATTGGGCTTATTATACTCCGGGATCTCGCAGGGTACCACATCTTTGCCCTGCCAGCGGTTACCGGTCTCTGCGATGACATTGACATATCCCACAAATTTTTCGTTTTCCCTGATTGGCAGGTTAAAGGGCGCCATCCTCTTGCCGTAATTGGCCGTCATTTCCTCCACAACCTGTCGGAAGGAAGCATTGTCCACATCCATATTGGTAACATAGATGATTCTGGGCAGTTTGTATTTTTCACAAAGCTCCCACGCCTTCTGCGTCCCCACTTCAATACCGGCTTTACCGTTAACCACAATAATCGCGGCTCCTGCGGCACTGACTGCCTCTTCCACTTCGCCCACAAAATCAAAATATCCGGGGGTATCCATAATATTTATCTTATATCCGTCCCATTCAATGGGAACAACTGATGTATTGATGGAAAACTGTCGTTTTTGTTCTTCTTTGTCATAATCACTGATGGTATTCTTGTCGGAAATCTTCCCCATACGGGAAGTAATTCCGGACAGGTAAGCCATCGCCTCAACCAGACTGGTCTTACCACTGCCACCATGCCCCAACAGTACAACGTTCCGAATCTTGTCAGTTGTATAAACTTTCATAATGCCACCCTCCGATTAGCTGATATTTGGATAATCTAAACACTTTTCGCATTTACATTTAATCACCCATGAGACTATTTTACATAATTTCATGCAATTTTACAAGTATTGTATTGCACATTTAACAATATTTTCGACAATTCATATATTGTTTTTCGCGCGTTAAAGTGTTATAGTGGAATTGTGTTTATGATTACAAAATAAGGATTATCGGATGCCGTCTCTGCGGCAGGATTGGAGAATTCATGTCTGAACTTACCTGTGGTTTTATCGGTCTGGGGCTGATTGGAGGTTCTATTGCAAGAGCTCTGAAAGAATATAATGAAAATATCAAGATCATTGCTTACGATATCAACACCGATTCCTTAAAACAGGCACAAAAAGATCGGGTTGCCGATGTAATCACTGATAGTATAGATGATCATTTCAGCACCTGTGATTACATCTTTCTCTGCGCCCCTGTGCAAAAGAATGATGACAATCTCAATGCAGTTAAAAAATTCATGTCTCCCTCCTGTCTTCTCACGGATGTGGGCAGCGTTAAATCCACCATTCATGAAGCCATTCACGAAGCAGGTCTGGAACACTGTTTCATCGGCGGTCATCCCATGGCCGGCAGCGAACGCACCGGATATATCAATTCCAAGGCTTCTTTGCTTGAAAATGCATACTATATCCTGACTCCTACCGAGTCCGTTCCCGGCAATCGCCTGGAGGAATACAGAGAATTGGTTACCCATATGAATGCAATCCCTTTGATTCTCGATTACCGGAAACACGATTATGTCACCGCAGCAATCAGCCACCTTCCTCATGTCATCGCCGCCTCTCTTGTGAACCTGGTAAAAGACAGTGATTACGAGGACGGAATCATGAAACTGATTGCCGCCGGCGGTTTTAAAGACATTACTAGAATCGCTTCATCCTCCGCCGTGATGTGGCAGCAAATCTGTCTGACCAATACAGAGAACATCTCCACTCTCCTGCAAAGGTACATAGATTCCTTGTGCAGTATTAAAGCAAAGCTTGACAGCAGCAATGCCGAGGCTCTTTATGAATTGTTTGACAGCGCTCACATCTACCGAGATTCCTTTATCGATGCATCCAGCGGTCCTATCAAACGCTCCTACCGCTTTAATGTGGACATCGATGACAAGACCGGTGCCCTTGCTCACATTGCCACGCTGCTTGCAGAGCATGATATCAGTATCAAAAATATCGGAATCACACACAATCGGGAATCCGAGGACGGCGTGTTACGTATTGAGTTTCCTGATGAAGCATCGCTTCAAAAGGCTTCTGACATCTTAAAATCCATGAATTACGAAATACATCAAAAAAACTGAGAGAATTGTCTCTCAGTTTTTTAGTTGTTTTCCATAAACGATATCAAATGACATCCTCGATATGCTTATTCATCAACTTTATGCATAGTAAACTTAACCCCATCCCAAATACACCCCCGCAGGTATCCAGCAGTACATCCGCCACACTGGCATATCTTCCCGGTACAAAAAACTGGTGGAGTTCGTCTGCCGCGGCGGAAAGCAACACCCATACTATCACAGAACAGTACAATCGTCTTCCCTTTCTGATCCATTGCCTCAGCAATACAAACACCAGGCTGCCCATAAGGGCATATTCGGTAAAATGCGCCAGCTTGCGCAGGGGATGTTCAAAGTACGACGCAAGGTTCTCCTGAAACGCCCTGCTCCAATGCCCTCCCGTCAAAGCATTTACCAATTCCGCACATTTTTCACTGATTTTCAGGCTCACCGAGCCGGACTCTTCCCCGTTTTGCGCAGACATAAAAAAGATTACAAAATACAACAAAAGTAAGAGAGCTCCGGCGACCCCTGAAATTATCCTTCTTTTTCTGTTAGAAATATCTCTGTCCATGTCAATACCCTGATAAAAAACCTCACAAACAGCATACAGACTGTTTGTGAGGCAATCATCACTCAAATTCCTGAATTGTCTGATAGGTCTCGATTCGTGCTGCATCCGCATCATTCATTCCTACAAAAGTAGCTCCGTAGCAAAAACCGCCGGGTCTCTGGTCGATTCTTACTATCTGAAGAAAACAATGAATCACTTCCTTGGTCCATATAGTCATATGGCACTCATATATCTCACCTATTTGTAGCTGTTCCGCACATTGAAATCCAATCCCCGTCTTGGACAGATCGTTTACCCCCACAACAATCTCATAATTGCTGTTATCATCCAGACGCTTGATAATCAATGCAGAAATCAATTCCGTTCTCTTACATTTTCTTTTCTCATTCATCCCCATACTCCCCTGTCTTTTCTGGTTCCAGCCATTCGTATTTCATCTGTAAAACACACAATTCGCTCCTACAAATGTATAACACCGAACACTAACAATATATCATTTAATATTGCTTACCACAAGAGAAAATTTTTAATGAATAAACATTGCATCGCCAAAACTGAAAAATCTGTATTTTTCCCGGATGGCTTCCCCATAGGCATTCAGCACCTTCTCCCGCCCCGCCAGTGCGCTTACCAGCATGACCAGAGTAGATTCCGGCAGGTGAAAATTAGTTATCAGGGCATCCAGAACCCTGAACTGATACCCTGGATAAATAAAGATTTCCGTATTACCGCTTCCCGCATGAATCGCACCCTTTTCATCCGCAGCACTTTCTACCGTTCTGCAGCTGGTGGTGCCCACGCAGATGACTCTCCCGCCCTTTTGCTTTGTACGATTGATCAACGTGGCCGTTTCCTCCGTGATCTCATAATACTCGGAATGCATATGATGATTCAGGACATTTTCTTCCTTTACCGGGCGAAAGGTACCAAGTCCCACATGAAGTGTGACATAGGTAATAATAACTCCTTTTGCTTCAATTTCAGCCAGCAATTCCCGGGTAAAATGCAGACCTGCAGTAGGTGCCGCTGCGGAGCCTTCATACTTGGCATACACTGTCTGATATCTGTTTTTATCCTGGAGCTTATGTGTAATATAGGGAGGTAAGGGCATTTCTCCAAGTCTGTCCAATACCTCCTCCCAGATACCGCTGTACTCAAACCGAATCAGTCGGTTACCTTCTTCCACAATCTCAAGTATCTGTGCTCTGAGCAGACCATCTCCAAAGGAAAGTCTGGTTCCCGGTCTGCATTTCTTACCGGGTTTTACCAAGGTTTCCCATACATCCGCTTCTTTCCGCTTCAATAAAAGCACTTCCACATGAGCTCCGGTATCCTCCCGCACGCCAAGCAATCTGGCAGGAATGACCTTTGTGTTGTTCAATACCAGACAGTCTCCCGGCTTCAGATAATCAATAATCTCCCGAAAAACATGATGAGATACCTCACCGCTTTCTTTGTCCAGCACCAGGAGTCTGGAGGAAGAACGATCCTCCAGGGGATCCTGGGCGATCAGTTCCTGGGGCAGTTCAAAATAAAAATCTGATTTTTTCAATTCCATGTCTTTGTCCTACATTGACGCCTTCTCTGCAAAAGCCTTGTAACCACGATAAGTCTCATATACATCCGCCTTGCTTACTGCTTCCCAGGGGGCATGCATGTTAAGCACAGCCACACCGCTGTCAATTACGTTCATACCATACAACGCCAGAATATAAGCTATCGTGCCGCCACCGCCTGCATCCACCTTTCCAAGCTCTGCAGTCTGATACATTATCTCCTTGTCGTCAAGAATCTTTCTGATGTGCGCAATGTATTCCGCATTGGCATCGTTTGAGCCCGACTTACCTCTTGCACCGGTAAACTTGTTAAATACCATACCCGCGCCAAGCCATGCTGTATTCTTTGTTTCAAAAGAGGAACGGAAATTAGGGTCGAAGGCTGCGCTCACATCAGAGGACAGCATGCAGCTGTGTGCCAGACACCTTCTCACATTAAGCTCACTGTATTCACCGGTAAGATTCATCAGTTCCGCCAATGAATTTTCAAAGAATCTGGAACGCATTCCCGTAGCGCCCACAGAGCCGATTTCTTCCTTGTCCACCAGAATACAGCACAATGTTCTCTCCGTTTCCTTCACATCCAGCATTGCCTTCACGGAAGTAAATGCACATACTCTGTCATCATGACCGTATGCCAGGATCATGCTGCGGTCCAGACCGGCTTCTCTCGCTTTACCTGCAGGTACTACTTCGATTTCTGCCGACAGGAAATCATCCTCCTCTATATCATAGGTCTTCTTTAAAATATCCAGGATTCCGGCTTTCACTGCATTTGCAGCCTTTTTCTTGCCTTCATCCGTGTTCTTCTCTTCCTCCCCAATGCTTATGGGTCTGCTACCTACAATCAGGTCAAGGGCTTCACCTTCAATTACCTTTTCCGCCTTTTTATCCAGCTGTTCACCGGCCAGGTGAACCAGCAGGTCGGAAATAAAGAAGACAGGATCATCCTCGTTTTCACCGATATTCAGTTCCACAGTGGTTCCGTCCTTTTTGACCACGACGCCGTGCAAAGCAAGCGGCAGGGTAACCCACTGATATTTTTTGACTCCGCCATAGTAATGCGTATCCAGATAAGCAAAGGAATGATCGGAATCCTCATAAAGAGGCTTCTGCTTCACATCCAGTCTGGGGCTGTCGATATGCGCACCCAGAATATTGATGCCCTCGCTCATTGGCTTGCTACCGATACGATACATCACGATAGACTTGTTCATCCATACGCTGTAAACCTTATCTCCCTTCTTCAGGGTAGCGCCTTCCTTCATCAGGCTCTCCAGTTCTCTATAGCCTTCTTTCTCGATCCCATTCACTATCGTGTCGACGCATTCTCTTTCCGTCTTGCCGTTGTCAAGAAACTCCCTGTATTCCTTGCATAGCTTCTCCAGCTTCTTTATGTGTTTCTCGTCATATTTTTCCCATGCAAACTTCGCTGCCATAGATATCCTCCAATCTTCCCATACTATCGCAGGGCAGGATGATACAAATCCTACCCGGCTTCTGTTAATCTTTCAGGTTTTCATTTTCATTCTTTGTTCTCAGCTTCTCAGATCAATATCCAGATGGAACTTCAGATTCTTCAGAATCTTTTTCACGAATTTGTCCACGGAATCCGCTTCAAAGGCTTCTTCTCCGGGGACAAAGTCCACCTTGAAGGCCATACTCTTCTTGTCCCGGGGAATCTGTTCTCCCTCATACACATCAAAGAGTCTGATTCCCTTTATATTGTTACAGGACTTTCGAATAACATCCTCAACCTGACCACAGGTAATTTCTTTGTTCATTACCAGTGCAAGGTCTCTGCTCTCCTCGGGGAACCTGGAAAGAGGTACAAAGGTTGCTTTATCAGCCTTCCGTTCAGATACCGTTTTCATATCAATCTCCAGAAGATACGCAGATGTTCTCAGATCCAGCTGTTCTGCCACTTCATAGGCTACTTTACCCAGGTACCCGATTTCAACACCCTGGCAGAAAATAGTTGCGGTCTGATACGGATGCAGGAAGGTCTTCTCTCCAGTCTCATAATCAAACTTCAGATATAAGGTTTCAGCCACCTTTTCCGCCAATCCCTTCAGGGTAAAGAAACTTTCTTTTTCGCCAAAGACACCAATGCAAAGGGTATCTCTCTCATCAGGATAGTCGTTTAACGGCAACTCCTTGGGAATAAACTTCTTGCCAAGTTCAAACAATCTTCCCTCAAGATTACCCTTCTTCTGATTTCTCGCAATTGCATTCAACATGGAAGCTGCAAGTGTGGTTCTCATCAGTGACAACTCTTCGTTGATTGGGTTCAGAATACGAATGGTATTCCTCTCGGGAGCCTCCTCAGGCAAACGCAGCAAATCAAGGTCTGAAGGAGAAAAGAAGGAATAATGAATACACTCAAACGCTCCCGCACTGCAAAGCGCTTTCTTTAAGTGTAGCTCTTTTTTCTGTTTTTCATTCATTCCGCCCATTGTCACCAAAGCTGCCGGCATGAATGCAGGTTCTACATGCTCATATCCGTACATGCGGATAACTTCCTCAGCCACATCAGGGTAAGAATCCATATCCTCACGATATGCCGGCACCTGCAGGGTCAGCTCATCTCCGTTGATTGCAGGAGCAAAGTTCAGATTCTTCATAATTCTCAAAACGTCCTGCTCGGGAACCTCAATACCCAGGACATCGTTCACCTTTCTGAGACTGACCTTCATCTCCCTGGGCTCTACGGAATTGCCGGTATTGACATCCACATGAGTCCCGGAGACCTTACCGCAACCAAGTTCCTCCACCAGGTGAAGGGCACGCTTCATTGCATGAACGGTTGCGTATTCATCCACGTCCTTCTCATATCTCGCGCTGGCATCTGTACGCTTTCCGAGACCTCTGGAGGTTTTTCTGATGTTGTCTCTTGCAAACTTTGCAGACTCAAACATAACAGCAGCCGTAGTGTCACGGATTTCGGAATTCAATCCGCCCATAACGCCGGCAAGGGCAACGGGCTTGATGCCGTCACAAATCACGAGATTGTTGGAGGTCAGAGAATACTCCTGGGAATCCAGGGTCACAATCTTTTCCCCTTCCCCGGCACGTCTGACTTTGATTTCATTGCCCTCCAGATAATTGCAGTCAAAGGCGTGCATGGGCTGTCCCATTTCCAGCATAACATAGTTTGTGATATCTACGATATTTGAAATCGAATCCTGTCCCACCAGAGCAAGTCTGCGTTTCATCCAGAGGGGAGATTCTCCTATTTTCACATCATATACATAATGTCCGATATATCTGGGGCAAAGATCGGGCGCATCCACTGTCACACGGAAGCCTTCTTTTTCCATCTCTGTCTCAGTGTATTCAAGCGAAGGAGCCTTCAGGGGCTGATTCAAAACAGCTGCCACTTCTCTGGCCAGACCGAGAATACTCTGACAGTCCGGTCTGTTTGCAGTAATTGACACATCGAAAATCCAGTCATCGAGACCCAGAATGGGCTTTACATCTGCACCGATTTCCGCATCTTCGGAAAGTACCAAAAGACCGTTGTAACCGGCGCCGGGATACATATTTTCAGATACTCCCAGTTCTACCCCGGAGCAAAGCATACCTTCCGATTCATAGCCTCTGAGCTTGCCTTTTTTTATGGTCATGGTACCTTCAACAGTCTTGTGATCCTTTGCTGTCATGTAAACGGTTGCACCCACAAGTGCGACAGGGAACTTCCCACCCTTGACCACATTGTCTGCCCCGCAGCATACCTGAAAGGTGCCATGAGCACCTGCATTCACCTGACAAACGTGTAAATGAGTCTCCGGAATCGGCTCACATTCTTCTACATAACCTACTACGACATTGCTGATTTCTTTACCGACTTCATACAGCTCTTCTACTTCGAATCCACAGGAAAACAGTTTTTTCTCCAATTCTTGAGGCGTAATATTGATATCTACATATTCTTTTAACCAAGAAAGCGGTACTAACATGTTCTTCTTCCTCCTTATGCCTAGTTGTCATTGATCTGCTTCAACACACGCAGGTCAGACTCGAACAACAGCTTGATATTATTGATACCGTACTTTAACATTGTAGCGCGCTCCAAACCGATTCCAAACGCCAGACCACTGTATTTTTCTGAATCGATTCCGCAATTCTCCAGCACCTTTTTATTCACGATACCTGCACCCAGAATCTCTATCCAACCGGTGCCCTTACACAGCTTACAGCCCTTACCTCCACACTCAAAGCAGCTTACGTCTACTTCCACGGAAGGCTCCGTGAAGGGAAAATAAGATGGGCGAAGCCTGGTTGTGGTGCCTTCACCGTAAATCTTCTGCACAAACACATCCAACATACCCTTTAAATCACAGAGTGTTATCTTCTCGTCCACTACCAACCCTTCCATCTGGTGGAACATAGGAGAATGGGTGGCATCATCGTCGGAACGGAATACCTTACCGGGGCAGAGAATCTTGATGGGAGGCTTCTTGTTCTCCATGGTATGAATCTGTGCCGCAGAGGTCTGGGTTGCAAGCAAAAACTCCGGAGAGAGATAGAAGGTGTCCTGCATATCTCTGGCGGGATGATCCTTAGGAGTATTTAACGCGGTGAAATTGTAATAATCATTTTCAATTTCACGGTTTTCAAATACTTCAAATCCCATTCCGGCGAAAACATCGATAATCTGATTTCTCATCTGTGTGATGGGATGCAGATTACCGCAGCTTTCTTCCACTGCGGGCATGGTTACATCAATCTTTTCTTTCTCGTAACGCATCTTCAGCTCTCTGGCCTTCATCTTCTCATCCAGCTCAGCAAAACGCTGCTGTGCCCATTCCTTTAATTCATTGACACCCTTACCGAAGCCGGCACGCTCCTCCGGTGCAATGTTTTTCATTTCTTTCATCATCTGGCTGATCTTGCCGATCTTGGAATCCAGAAACTGCTTCCTGAGTTCAAAAGCCTCAGCCCTGGATGCTGCATGCTTCTCAATGCCATCCAGAATCTCCTGTTTCATTGTCGCGAATCTGTCGCTCATTCCTTTATCCTCCATTCCTGTCATTTCCGGTGAAGCTTACGTTGTACAGGCACGGGTCCGTCTCATGTTACAGAAACGTAAAAAGTCCCATACACGGTCTCACCATGTATGGGACGAAAAAATTTCCGCGGTACCACCCATCTTCCTCAAGATAAAAGCAACTCAGTAATTACCTTTCCCCCTGAAGCTCTCAATGCGCTTAACGTGCGCTTCCCGTTCGAAGCTACCTATTCATTCGCAGTATCTGAAATGAATCCTTCACTCCGAAGACTCCGGTGGGAAATTCGAGTATAAGGTCTGAACCGGGAAGAGCTTTCAGCCGGCGGCTCTTCTTCTCTGACGGGAACCAAATCTCTACTGTACACCATCTCAGTCTTTATTTCCTGTTATTTGAATATATTATAGATTTTATCAGAAAAAGTCAAGTATCAGTTTCATTTTGTGTCGTACCCGTGTGTTTTTCTCCCTTTTTGTCCTCACGTCTTCCGATGCTGTTGACAAGTACCTTGTTTACCGGTCTGAAATATAGGTTGAGGTATGCACCAATCATGAAGATATACATACAGAAATACATCCAGAACAGAACAATGATGATGATAGACATACTGCCATAGATACCGTATGTATCACTGTAACCGACATAGATGGAGAAGCCCCAGGAGAACAGGTTCCAGACAATCGCCGCAAAGGCAGCGCCCGGAATCTGCTCTTTAAAATTCAGTTTCTTGCTTGGCAGATACGCGTAAACTGAAGCAAACAGCAGTGTCTGTACCCCCCACGACAGCAAAAAACGAAATCTCATAAGAAAAAACACAAATTCTCGAACCACAGGCATACGATACAAAACCAATCGCACCAGTTGATTACCAAATACATTTAAAAAAAGCGATAATATAATCACAACCAGCATTACCAGAGTATACAGACTTGCCATGCCCCGCAATGCAAAATAATTGCGTTTCTCTTCCACATCATTGATGGCGTTAAGTCCTCTCATCAACGCCATAACCCCCTTCGCCGCAGACCATATGGTCGCAACAATTGCAACAGACATTATCCCTACCGATTTCTCATACACATCCGCTATCAGACTTACCGCCAGGGGAACGATCTGTTTGGGTACCACATCCGTAACCGCTTCTACAAGATTCTGCTGTGTCAAAGGGGTATAGGGAATAATCGTACATATCATAATCAACATGGGACCTATGGACAAAAAGAAAAAGAATGCAATACTTGCCGCATAGGAACTGATATTCTTTTTTCTCATCTGTAAGGAAAAGCTTCGAAACAGAAGATACATCTTATGCAACATAGACAACAACCGTCCTAATCAATTATATACCTGATGAATCAAACAATTTTTGTAAAAGAACAAAAGGATTTCTTCTGCTGTATAACCACACTTTGCCATCTCCTTTGCTCCATTCTGACTCATACCAACACCATGTCCAAAGCCGCCGCCAATCAGACGATAGCCCGTGATGATATCATCTTCCTTTTGTGGAACAATCACAAAGTAACCACTGGGAAGAAGTGTCGGGAAGGAGCTTTTGCCCCCATCCTGCCTGATAACTGCCGCTTCTCCGTTATCCATCACATACCTTATATTATGTTCTGTGATTACTTTATATGTATTCTCCGAGCCGGTGATTACCAGCTCATCAGCCACGCCTCCCGATCCTCGTTTCACGATTCTGATATCGCAAATGTCACCCGGATTCTCCACCTCCCTGCTGACATACTCTCCATCCTCCAGTGTGAGAACACGGTTCTTATTAGAATTGTAACGATCCTGCAGTCGCTGTTGTATTGTATCTGAATCTATTTCTGCCACCTCATATGTCCACCGATACCAGGTCTCGTCAACTTCAAAATCATCAGGATCGGAACCGGTTATAAAATCATAAAAATACGCTTCCTCTTTCATTCTTTCTCCGACATTACCTGTACTTTCCACCTCCGAAGCCTGCTCGCCGCGTTCATACAGAGCCTTTAGTTTTTCTTCCATGGTTCTCTTATTGATTGCCGTAGCCTCCAGATAATCGATAGACAATGCGCTTTCGGTCTTCCACACTGTCGCGTCGCTTCCCATACCACAGGATGTTGAATAATAATATGTCTCCGCCAGCTTTCCTTCTGCCGTGCAGAGAAGCTGCCCATAGGTATTCTTCACGGCTGCCGTAGTTGTTGCCTGCTCTCTTATGTTGTTGTATACCTGATAGAGCGTACTGTCATCTACATGCGCGCCAAACTTAGGATATCCGGCATGCTCCATATGACCGTATCCATAGGTTCTTGCGCAGATTGCCTGTGCCTTAAGGGCTTCCTCCGGGTAGGTTGACGGCATCTCACTTGGTACTACACTGTATAGATACTCCTCCAGCAACACCTGATTAATAACGACAATTCCTTCCTCTGCATTTATCATTTCGACGGTTCCGCGATAAGATGGTATTCCCTGATTACGTTTCATACTTTTAATGATTATCTTACCCGTCAGCACATCCGGTGTTATCTGCACTCTTCCTCCGGCGAGAAATACTCCGTCCTGCGTAAACTCGATTTCTTCCCCTGCAACATATTTTTCAGAAACATATTCTTCGTCTGCCATGTACGAAACCGTAAAATCCGTGTCTGCGGTCAGAAGTACCGATTCGTGGAATATACCCTCAAAATCGGAATTCCTAAGCAAAACCCTTATGTATTGCATCACCTCTTCTTTCACCATCAGAAGAGCGCAAATCTCTTCATTCTCTATGCAGAAATCCGTAAAATTATATCCGTAGATTAAGTCCTCAATGTCGCACATTGTCAGACTGTCATATAGCCGATATCCGCGATACTCATCTGCAAGCTTCAGCTTACCATATCCTTCTATCTCTACCCAATCCTGCCCGGCGCTCAAAAGCCTGCCGTTTATCCTTTCCTTTTTCAGCTTGATCTCCGTAATATTTCCATCTGTCAGGGTAAGGTCAGCCACCTGTTCCCGAAGTACGACTCCTTCCTCGTAGGGCATTCCCCATGGATAGTCCCATTCCTCACCCTCATAAAACACTTTTAAGCCTTCCACACCTTCTTCCACAATCCATACATTTGATAACCTCTGTATAACAGGTTCCGGAGGTGTTGTCGAAAAAATACCCGAATCCTGCTCTGTCTGATTTACAAAAAGCTTCCCTAACAGTAATATGAGAATCAGCATCAGCCCCAGAATACAGATCCAAAGCTTTATCTGTAATCGTTGATTTTGACTCAATTGAAATTTTTTCTTATCCAAATCGCCCTCCATATCAATTTCAGTCAAAGAAAAGAGCAGCCATCGAAGGCTGCTCTTTTCTTTCGTATCCCCAAAATGCCGCCTCCTGTTTTTTGACTCCTAGCATAGCTAGGTGGGTGACCGCAACCGAATTTTTGCCTTCCCCTGCGATCCTCAATATGAGTGAGGGCCTGACAGCCGTCCGGCAATATAGGAATCCCGTTTAAAGTAAATGTAGGTTCAAAACATACAAGAGTAATCGGGCATCTCAGGTTATTTATATTATATCTGAAATCTCTATGATTTACAATAGAAAAATTTGACAAATCAGCGACAAATCGGCAACCCCGAATCAAAAGCCAAAGGATTAATCAACCTTATCCTCTGCATTCTCATCCGATGCATCTTCGCCATCCTCTGTATTCTCCACCGGCGTTAATACAGGCATAGGCGCACCGCAGGTATTGCAAAAAGCAGAGCCGACTGTCACATCAGCACCACACTTGGCGCAAACTGTATATCCCTTCAGCCCCTTCAGCTGATCCTTATATTTCTTGGCATTATCCTCGCACACATGTAATTCGTTTACAAGGTCTGCAAATTCCGGTTCAACCTCAGCAGTAAGCTTGGAGACATAGAGCTGTCCAATCTTAACATAGCATTCCTTAATCTTCTTTTCTTCTTCCGAAACCTTAGCACTCAGCTTGGCAGTTTCCGCAAACTGTTTTGTCTTCTGGGTCACAGTCTGCCCCACCTGGGTAAGCTTCTCGCTGACATCATTTAAAATAGCCATAATACATATCCTCCTTTATTTATAAAAACATTAATCCAAGTACTTTTTTATTTATCTCATTATATCAGATTCTATGAATAAATCAATAAATCTGCCTATTGTTTATTGATTATTTATAAACCATATGATAATATATGTACGTCAATCAACTGACAAATCAATTAATATAAAGCAGAAAGGAAAAAACATGAAAAAGAAATTATTGACTGTATTGCTCTGTCTCATGATGTCATGTTGTCTCATCTCCTGCGGAGATACTGATGACAGAGACAACGAAATCACTGATGAAGAGGATGAGGAGAACGAGGACAAAAAGAGTTCTAAGAAAAAAGACAAGGATAAGGATTCCGAGGATGAAGACGAAGACAAGGATTCCAAGGATGAAGATGAAGACAAGGATAAGGATTCCAAAGATGAGGATAAGGATTCCAAAGATGAGGAAAAACCCGGAAAAGATATTGTAGCCAAACCTACTTCCAATGCTTTGGAAGACTGGTACAACAGCGATGCCAGAACTGCCCTTGAAGAACAGATAAACAATATATTCAATTCTCAAGGCTTGAGCTTCCGTCTTGATTATGAAGATGATGATACCATCATCTATATTTACACCTACACTACATACCAGAATTTCGGTGGTGCAAGCAAAGCCGAAATCAAAGATTACTTTGACTCCGCCATTGCAGGTCAGGCAGAAACCTTCAAAAACGAGCTGGTAAACTATAAAAATACATATGATCTTGATCTAACAACAGTTCGACTGATGTACCTGAATGCAGATGATTCCGTTATTTACTCAGTTGACATTGATGAAGATTTCGATCCCTCTGTTTCCACACCTTCCACAGGAACCGACACAAGCTCTTCCTCCTTTTCTACTCTGGAGGAGTGGGTCAACAGTCCTCTGAAAGACCAGACTGCCGAAATAGTTAATTCCTCTCTCGCACCTATGGGACTGATTGCCGATTTCGGCGCAGATGACGATGTGCTGGAGATGATTTATACCTTTGTAGATTACCAGGACTACACCGGTAGCTCAGATGCCGATATCAAACTTGCATTTGAAACGAATGTTGCACCTACATTGGCAAATTCCTGCGAATCCATGATTTCGGCCTTTGATACACAATACGGAATTACCATCAGTGATGTACACCTTATCATCTACAACTCAGACAATACCTTGATTTATGATGTATATTTATCCGATTTATAATTTGTTTCCATCACAATAGAAATGAATCAGGATATTTCATTTTCTGAATACAATTTCCAAAAAAGAATCCCGAAGCCATCCATTGAACGGCTTCGGGATTCTTCTATTCTCTTTTTATACTATGTTTCTCTATGTGCCACTAAGACAGGCTTGCTACCTCGTCAACAATCTTCTTCAGGGCAGCCAGTGCCTCATCGGGAAGCTTATCATAGCCTTCCTGCTTGGTTGCAAAGCCTTCTACTGCGTCCACACGATTCTGCATCGCATTCTTCAGCTGTGCAACATATTCCTTGTCAGTGAGGTCGGGCTTGAATGCATCAGAGGTCTTGCCGGACCAGTCATACATAATTTCGATATCTTCGAAAGGTCCCCACTGCTCGAACTTTGCTTTCCCTTCAACGATTGTCTCCAGAATTCCGAGAGTATCTGCGGGCTTACACTTGGTACCCATGAAGTCTCCGGTGTTAACAATATAGCAGTCTACGTTCTTCTCTTCAACCAGCTTCTTGAACTTCTCATAGTCGTTAACCAGAGGATAGGTTCTGAAGGGGTTAGCGTAAGGAACGATACGAAGTGCATTCATATCGGTACCTGCTGCTACACGCTCTGCGGTAGAGGTCTTGGTTGCAAGAGTTGCACCCATAACAGAAGCAAGTGCTGCTCCCTTAAGCTTTACTACAGGAGGAATGGTAGGATCCTTCATGATCCAGAAGATTGCATTCACGGGGGAGTCAATCTTATCTACGCGGTTAGGGCTCCAAAGCTTGGACTTGATTGCACGTCCGTTACCGTTTCTGATATCCTCGGTAACCAGCTGAACCTTGCCATCCTCGTCCAGAGTTGCGGAACAGTTCTGTGCGGTAAGCAGGAACTTGTTATCAGGGCATCCGGTAGGATAGTCAGCGGTCTTATCGAAATAAGTAGGCTCCAAAGCGATGGAAGCACAGGTGTCGGAATTGATGATGAAAGCATCGTCATGAAGCACCTTGATGCCGCCGAACTGGTCATACTTGCCGGCATGTTTTGCATGGGTAAGAGTAGACTTACCGGATCCGGACAAGCCGTATACGGAAGCAACGAACTTCTTGCCACCCTCCAGGGAGTACTCCTTCTGTCCGCCGTGGCAGGAAGCATAGCCGTTTCTGTTAGCCATTGCCCAAGCCATGGTCAGGGTTCCCTTCTTGTGCTCACCGAAGTACTTCATACCAAGGATAGCAGCACAGTTCTGATCTGTATCGAAGTAGCACAGAGTCAGAGGATCGCTCAGGCAGCTGTAATCCACATCGGGAGCTTCCTCGGGAGTCCACTGGGGATTAGAGAAGATATAGATATCAGGCTCTTTTCCTCCTCCGATAGGCTGGGAATCCTTGTACATTGCAACGTATTTGTCAGACATATACTGGAAGTTCAGCATCCAGTTGTAAAGCAGATTCTCTTCTCCTTCAGGAATCAGCAGATGAGCCTTAACCATGAATTCAGGATCAAGACCGATAAAGCATTCTGCATGATACAGAGTCTGCCAACGGGTTCTGTATACAGCGTCCATAACTACCTTGTCAAGCTTGGCAGCGTCTACACCGGGCTGTCCCTTGATGCGACGTGCTGCCGCATAACGTCCGGTAACAGCGCCATCATTGAACAGCAGAACCTTTGCGTCTCTCTCAAGTCCCTGCTCTTCTGCCCTGTAAATAGGCATATCTGTAACGATGGTTCCGGGAGAATTCTTGGCAAGATCGTATGCTTCTCTTACGGTGTTAACCTTTACAACATTGTTGCCGTAAAAAGCAGCTTCGATAATGGAACGTGTCTTGCTGAAGCCAGGCTTGCCGGCGCCGATTTCATTCAGCGGATAATAAGCTTTTGTTGACATATTACATGTCCTCCTTTTATAGTATATTACTACCGCAGTAACACATGCGGTGACTTGTAAAATTCCAGCCTGTCCGGGCATATTTAACGGACAGCCAAATTTGGGTTAATTATCTCAAATTATGTGGCAAAAGTCAATAAATGCTGTTGAATTTATAAAGATTTTACTTTATTTTTTCTTTACATAAGCTGACCGCTCTGGAGGTACCTACTCTCTCACATCCAAGCTGTAAAAACATTTCCAGATCTTCTACTGTAGATACTCCTCCTGCCGCCTTCATCTTTACTTCAGGTCCGATATATTTCTTAAACAGCTCAATATCTGCCTTTGTTGCGCCATCGGTACCAAAGCCGGTAGACGTCTTGATATAATCCGCACCGGCATTTGTTACTGCCCTGCACATGGCAATCTTCTCTTCTTCCGTAAGATAGCAGGTCTCAATGATCACCTTCAGTATATGCTCCCCGCATACCTCTTTCAGTGTCTTGATTTCCTTTTCCACCTTCTCAAAATCACCATTCTTCACATCTGTAATATTTATTACCATATCAATTTCATTACAACCGTCGGCAAGGGCCTGCTTAGCCTCTGCCACCTTGGCTTCCGTGACACTGTATCCAAGCGGGAAGCCTATTACGGTACAAATATTTACCTTTTCTCCGTATGTTTCATGAATTCTCTTAATGTAAGCAGGCGGAACACATACACTGGCTGTCTTGTATTCCACCGCCTCATCGCACAGCTTCACAATATCTTCCCATGTAGCATAAGCCTTTAGCAGTGTGTGATCTACATGCCGCAACATATCTTCTACATTCATACAAATACCATCCTCTTCACAGTTATCCCCATCCATGCTTATCTGTCATTCGCACAGATGGGGATCTTACTAATTTTTATATATTATTGTACTTTTCCTCTGTTGACATTAGATTTTCAAGAATCCCTTAACCACATTCTTCATCTCGTCCACATCACACTGTACATCATGTACAACAGCTGCGGTACGAATCTCCTGAATAGCTTTGGGTACCTCAACATTGGCAATCCCGGAAAGCTCGTCTACCAATTCAAAATCACCCATGGTATCATATTTGCTGTCAATTGCATTCATAACACTTCTGGTAAATTTGAAGGGACTTGCAGTTGAGGCGATCACTGTCTTGGCCACATCTCCCGTAGCCTTCAAGTATTTCTGATATACGGAAGAGGCTACAGCGGTATGAGTATCAAGTACATAGCCACAGGCTTCATATACACGCCTGATTTCATCTGCTGTCTCAGCTTCAGTTGCAAAATTGCCATAGAAATCACTCAACTGAGCTTTCATCTCATCTGTAATCTCATACTTACCCTGACCGCTGAGTGCTGTCATCAACTCCCTATTCTTATCAGCGTCGTTTCCTGCAATACGGTAAATCAATCTCTCCAGATTGCTGGAAATCAGAATATCCATGGAAGGAGAGGTTGTAAGTACGAACTCTCTGTTTCTGTCATAGATACCTGTATTGAAGAAATCATAGAGAACCTTATTGTCATTGGATGCACAGATCAGCTTACCGATGGGAAGCCCCATATTCTTTGCATAGAATGCGGCCAGAATATTACCGAAATTACCGGTGGGAACCACCACATTAATCTTCTCTCCTTCTGCAATTTTGCCCTGCTTCATAAGAGTTGCATAAGAATAAACATAATAGCAGATCTGAGGTACCAGACGTCCGATATTGATGGAGTTTGCGGAAGAGAACTGGAATCCCTTTTCATCAAGTTCCTTTGCCAGCTCACGATCCGAGAAAATCTTCTTCACTCCGGTCTGTGCATCGTCAAAATTGCCGTGAATACCAACCACCAGAGTGTTTTTCCCCTTCTGGGTTACCATCTGCTTCTCCTGAATCGGGCTGACACCGTTCTTGGGATAGAATACGATGATTCTGGTGCCTTCTACATCAGCAAACCCGGCCAAAGCTGCTTTACCGGTATCACCAGAGGTAGCTGTCAGAATAACAATCTCATTCTTGATGGAATTCTTACGGGCTGCGGTAATCATAAGGTGAGGCAGGATGGAAAGTGCCATATCCTTGAATGCAATGGTAGCACCGTGGAACAACTCCAAATAATAAGCTCCCTGCGCCTCTACCAAAGGTGCAATCACTTCTGTATCAAACTTGGAATCGTACGCTCTATTGATGCAGTTTTTCAATTCCTCCTCAGTAAAATCGGTAAGGAACAACTTCATCACTTCATATGCCACCTGCTGATAATTCATCTCCGAAAGTTCTTTCAGACTCTTATCCATTGCAGGTATCTGTTCAGGGACAAAAAGTCCCCCGTCTTCGGATAATCCCTTCAGTATTGCCTGAGAGGCTGTCACCGCTTCTTCTTTTCCTCTGGTACTTCTGTACAAAACTTCCATTTCATTTCCTCTTTCTAAATCTTATTTTAACTCTGTTGCTTATTATGATTTGCTCTTTGAACTGATTTCCAGAAGCTTTTCCCGCATTTCCTTTTCAATCTTCTGAAGCTCTGCCTCTGCATTTCTTCTCTTTTCACGACCTTCATCCTGAATCTTAAGCACTTCATCCAGGGTACTGATCAGAGTCTGATTGGTTGCCTGGAGAGTCTCGATGTCCACAATCCCTCTCTCACCTTCTCTTGCGGTCTCAATGGTAGCAGTTTTCAGATTCTCTGCATTTCTCTTCAGCAGTTCGTTTGTCATCTCACTGACCTCGTGCTGAGCCTTTGCTGCATTTGTAGAATGATTCAATCCGATAGCAATTACCATCTGACTCTTCCAGAGAGGAATGGTATTTACCAGAGTAGACTGGATCTTGTCGCTCATTACGGTGTCATTGCTCTGAATCAGGCGAATCTGAGGCGCCATCTGCAGGGATACCATTCTGGTCAGCTCAAGATCATGAATCTTCTTTTCAAAACGATTACACATCTCAGAGAAATCTCTTGCGGCCTGTGTATCCTCAGGAAGCTTACTTCTCTCTGCCTTCTCCACCAGGGCAGGCAGGTCAACCTCCTGTGCTTCCTTTAATTTCTGCTTGCCGGCCAGAATATACATAGACAATTCCTTGAAGTAATTCAGGTTCAGTTCATACATCTTGTCAAGCATGGCAACATCCTTTAACAGGGTTACCTGATGCTGCTCCAGTGCTGTACTTATTTTTTCTACATTCACCTCTGCTTTATCATATCTTGCCTTCATGTTTGCAAGCTTATTTGTATTCTTCTTGAAAATACCGAGGAAGCCCTTATCCTCGTCCCCATCTTCTATGGATTTCAGTTCAGCTACCACCTGTGTCAGCATTTCACCTACTTCACCCATATCCTTTGTGCGCACATTATCCAGAGCAGTCTCGGAAAAGTCTGCAATTTTCTTCTGACAGCCTGCTCCGTATTGCATTACCATCTGCGTATTTTTCAAATCGATCTGCCCGGCAAAATCATTCACCATCTTCTGCTCTTCGGGAGTCAGTTCTAATTTCATCTCATCCTCTGCGCTGACAACAGTGCCTGTTGCGGCCTGTTCTGCCGGAAGCTTTGGCGCTCCTTCCATCACGGGTTCCAGCGTCAGTGTAGGCGCTTCCTTTAACAGTTCATTAATATCGTTCATCTATGTATCCTCCTTTATCTTGGTATTTTTTCAAATTCTTTTTGACGTGTAAGTCCTTCGTTCGCAAGCATGGTCTGTAATACCTGTGCATCCGTCGTCACATCGAAGGCGCTCTTCTGAAACAACCTGTTCAGCAGCTCTGCAAATGCACTGTTTATGGTATCCAGCGTTTTTTCAATCTCTGCTTTGGCTTCAAGAATATCCTCTCCCTGAACACTCAGAGAATCAAATTCTTCATATGATTTCACCAGCTTCAATGTGGTAGGAAGGTAATAATTCATAAACTTCTTCAGCTGAGGCTGTTGTTCCGGATGCTCCCTGAGACGTTCGAAGATTTCCTTCAGCAGATTCTCAAGACGGAACAATTTGGCTGAAATCTCTTCTCCCGCAATATTATCATTCATATCTCTGAGATTGCGAATACATGCCTGGCCTTCCTGAATCATAGTATCCAGTTCACCCTGATTGTCCTCTTGTTCCGAAATATCCACCGGTTCCGCAACGGGATTACGCTGTTTTCCCTTTTCCCGGGCTTTCTTCTCACGTTCCTGTATCTTTCTTTGTTTTTCCAAGGTCAGATATTCGCTGTAAATCTTATTGTCCAACATCAGACATGTTTCCTGCATATCCAGATGTCCTTCCGGGAAAAAGCCACGATTCAGCATTCTCTTAATATCTTTCAATACTGCCTTCGGCTTCTGATTGGTCTGAAGCGCAATGTCCTCGATGTTGATATAGTGATTGTTCCCTGTCAGCTGCAGGTATTTTCTGGCGCGCTTCAACCTCTTGTCCTGTTTAACACCTGTATAAATCATACCTCCGAATATCAACAGCAGGATGAAACCTAACTTCAACAGAAAAAAATCAAAAAAAGAAAAAATCATGCCGAGGATTATTAACACCGATGACAATCCGGTTCCCAACCCTCCAAATACCTTGAACAAAATATTTGATACGGAACCTATGGGACGAAACAGGAGGTTAGGTCTCTGTATCTCCCTCTGCGCTTCCCTCAGTGCCTGTTCTCTCGCCGCCTGAGCCTGCTTTCTCTCCCGGGTAACGCTCGCCATTCTCTCTGTATAGTTATTTTTAGATACGGAGCGTTCCACCATAACAGAGACATTTTTCAGGGTATCCGATACCGTATTGGCAGCCGCATCTCCAAGTCCGCTGAAATCACCATCTTGAAGAGCTCTTTGAACGGCATCCCTGATTTCTTCTCCTATGCTGCTCCACGATTTGTTTTCGTTCATTGTCCTGTCCTTTATCAAAACACATTTATCCAATCTTGATTATGACATACTTAGCGACTTATGGCAAGCAAAACCATAAGCTCTTTAGCGAAAAAACTCATGTCCTCCGTGTCGAAACAAAAATTCCAGATTTGTATCAAACCATTTCATCTGACTGCTGTCTGCATATTCTCTTGCCGCAAAATACAAAGCTCCCTTAGAGATATCTTCTCCCGAGAGTGCTCTGCTGACGGCCGAAATGGTTTCTTCGCTGATTTTTACTCTGTGATAACTCCCGTCAGCGATCGGAGAAAACTGAGTCACTCCATGGTCCTGCTGAAAAACAACTTCACTCACCGTATCGGGAAATGCATCATTTTTTACCCTGTTTAACACCACATTAGCAACCAGCAGCTTTCCCTCCTCATCTTCACATCCGGCTTCCGATTCCACAATCCGAAGCAACACCTCCAGCTCCGCATCCGGTATCTCACCACTTTTTCCGGGTTCCAGCAAAAAACAGTCAACAACCCGTTGTTCCGATATCGTAAATGTAGCAATTCCCATTCCTTTTCCCGTAGTCTGTAATGTGTCAAAAGAATTCTTTCTCTTTTCCGCCTCATGTTCAATGTCTTCCAGTCTCAATCGTAAAAGCTTCACAGGTTGAAAAAAAATCCTGGTTTCAACAACCTCCCTAATGCAAAAGAATCCTGCAAAAAACAAAAAATAACAGGCTAGTAACAGGCCCATGCACTTTTTATACATTTTTGCGTTTTTCATCCTTTCCGACATCCCTTACTACCGGTTTGTCCGATATATCAGTATATGTCATATAGTTCGAAAATATTTATGAAGTGTTGCTCCGATATGCAAAAACTGTTATACTGATGTCGAAACCATCATATCATCAGGATACCGGGGTTAAAACCATCCTATACAGACAGGAGCTACATGAAGAAGAAAAGGAGCAACAACTATATATCCACCTCACTTCCGGAAGGTGTTTTCTCTGCCTGCCATAAGGATGGCAGCCTTTATTTTCGTGCCTCCATTACCAGAGAACGCAAGCATATCAGTCTCGGAAGTTATGATTCCGCCGAAAAAGCTCATTCTGCTTATCTGGAGGCACATCGTCTGTTTGCGGAACAGTCCCTCAGCTTACAGGATTATTCCGGGACCTGCCATCTTCCTTTTGAAAAATGGGTCTGCCTCATCAACTTCAGAGACAACGGAATCTATTTCCGGAATCCTATCTACGCAAGCCGTAAAATGTTCTACTACTACCTTTCTCCGGTCAAAATCTTAAAATTTGATATGGATGATCTGTTTTATTTCTCCTCCCATAAGATTATGTACAGAGGAAACCATTATTTTGTGGCTGACTATGGTCTTCAGGTCAGCATTTTTTCTCGCTTCGGCTTAAAACCTTATGCTCTCCCCGGCAGAGATTTTCTCTTCCTCAACGGTGATGAGACAGACTTTCGACGTGAAAATCTGCACATAGTCAATCTGTATCACGGCGTTACCCTGGAACAAAAAAACGGACAGTATCTATATACCGTCCGCATTCATGTTAAAGGCAATTATATTGTGGGTCGCTATGAAAATGAGATTCACGCTGCCATCGCATACAACAAAGCAGTGGATATTCTGCACAAAAAGGGTATCAAAAAGAATTATCTTCAGAACTTCATCGAGAATCTCTCCCCCAGCCGTTATGCCGAAATCTACTCAAAACTGCCGATATCCTCAAAACTTCTTTCTTTGGAAGTATGATCATTTTTCGGAATAATCAATAAAGCTGATATCCAGATTTACATAACCCGATATTCCGTCCACAAGACCCTTTGTATTATACTGCCACATATTGAATTTATATGGATAATCCGGAATATCTCCGGATTGCGCCAGCCACATATCATAACCGGTCAGCTTGGATAGATCCACGCCCTTTAAAAACCATTCTTTGTTTCCGTAAACAGCTGTTTTAAACCCCGCAGCCTCTATCGTATCAAGAAACGCACGGGCAATCTCAGTGCGTTCTGCTTTGGTCAATGCGTCAGTTCTGGCAGAATCATTTCCTACCATTTCCAATTCATAAACCACCGGATAAGTCAGCTTATATTCGCCTATGTTTTCCAACACATAATTAGCTTCTTCTATGGCTTCCTCCTTGTTGATTGCCTGCGAATAGAAATAAACGCCAACATTCAAACCGGCATCGGTAGCCCTTTTAATATTGTCATTGAAATACTCATCCAGAATTAACTGCCCGGTGCTGTAACCTCTGGCTCCCACTCTGATCATCACGAAATGAATCCCTGCTTTTTTCACCTTCACGAAATCTATATAATCCTGAAGCTTCGAAACATCGATTCCCGAATAAGAAATCTGTTTTCCGTTATCAAAATACTTCATGAGACCGGACTGACAAACCAACTTGGTAAAATCATACTCATGTTTGGGAAGATACGGGCTGATCAGAACCCACTCCTCTCTTCCGTCCGCATATGTAATCAATGTATGTCTTCCGTCTGTGGACGGATCGTTTTCTGCCTCTATCTCCTGCTTAGCTTCCGCCGGCTCCAACGGTTTCGATTCCTCCTGCGGATATTTATCCCAAAAATCAAGATCATCGGGATGCAGGCTGTCCTTTTCCTGAATCGGAGCCTCGGATACGATGATAGGAGAGGAAACCTCAATACTCGGAGGTCCCGCATAGGATGGATTCACGCTTTCCGGTTTTTTCTTCGGATTCATGATAACCACAACCGCCAGAATCACCGCAACAAAAGCAGTAACAACAATGATTGTCATGACCACCGTAGGTGTCATGCCGGAACGGTCATTATAATCTTCCTGTAATCTCATCCTATCCTCCTTTCTTTTGTGTTATTGCTTAATCCTTTTAATCTTTATATCTGCTTCATCATACATATCCAAGAACAATGATTCTTTAACCTCGTCCTCGTCCCCGAACTCAATTTTGAAAAAGCAGGGAGCACCGCTGGCCATAACAGCGCCATTCTTACCATAAGTAAACGTTACCGCGACCGGATATGCATTCTCATAGCAATATACATACATTATATTCTGTTCTTTGGCATCTTCATCTACAAATAACACATTTGATGTCAATACTCCGGAACATGCTAACGCAAGAGCTCCGTTCTTACCGTTTATCAGGTTGACAAATCCGCCAAGAAGCCTGCCTTCCATCTCTTTTTTCAGAAGCTTCGGCATGTCTTCCATATCTTCCGTCAATTCACTTTTCCAAAGCTCCTCCAGGGTATCCTCCGGAAAAACAATCTCGTAAATCTCATCGGGCTTTGCATAATCCGTTTCCTTCATTTCGGCAATAAAGTCAGATTCTGCAATTGTGCCTGTCGCTATAAGATTCAGATACGCATCCGAATGAACCTTCTCATCGATCAGCTCCACAACCTCCATCCCCTGTTTGTATAGAGGTTTTTCACTTTCCTTTCCGCTATCCTCCTCATCACCTTTTCCGCAGGCAGTCATCATAAAGCAAAGTATGATCGTCATGGTTGCAGAAAACAACCTGCTTAAGCCTAATCCTACAATGGATTTCTTGGGACATTTTTCTGCACAGGTACCGCACCCCGTACACTTCTCCTGGTCTATCGTTGCATTGAAATCGGTTACCTTCACAGCCTCAGCGGGACAATTCTTGGCACAGATTCCACAGCCGATACATCCAACCGTACATGCTTTCATGGTAGCAGGTCCTTTCTCTGTGGAACTGCATGCCACTGCATACTTTGCCTCATAAGGTATCAGCGAAATAAGTTTCTTAGGACATGCTGCCACACATTTTCCACAAGCCCTGCATGCTTCTCTGTCAACAAGGGCAACACCGTTCACTACATGAATCGCATCAAAGGGGCAGGCCTTTACGCAGGTACCGAAGCCAAGACATCCGTTACTGCAGGACTTAGGACCGCCGTCCGGAACAAAGGACAACATTCGGCAATCTTCCGCTCCGTGATACTCATAGTTTTCCTTTGTCTTGTCGCAGTCGCCCTGACATGCCACAAAAGCAACCATATGTGTTGCATCAGCAGCTTCCACTCCCATAATGCCTGCTATTTTCTTCGCTACCCCTTCGCCACCTACGGGACAGGCATTTACCGGAGCCTCCCCTTTTGCAATGGCAGCCGCAAGCCCGGAACATCCTGCATAGCCGCAACCGCCACAGTTGTTTCCCGGCAATACAGACTGTACCGCTTCTTCTCTCTCATCAATCTGAACCTTGAACTGAATCCCCGCAATTCCCAGGAAGAGACCCACGAAGATTCCCACCGCACCGACCACAACGGTAGCCGTAATGATTGCTGTTATGTTCATATGTCTTCCTCCTTAAAGCAGTCCCGAGAATCCTACAAATGCAATTGCCATAAGTCCTGCAGTCAGTAAAACGATAGGCATACCCTTAAAGGATTCCGGCACATCGTTATACTCGATTTTCTCACGAATTCCGGCAAGAATAACAATAGCCACGGTAAAGCCAACCGCTGTCGCAAAGCCATTGACAATACCGGTAAGGATTCCGTACTGCGCCTGTTCATTGTTGATTGCAACTCCAAGCACCGCACAGTTGGTGGTAATCAGGGGAAGATACACTCCCAAAGCCTGATAAAGCGAGGGAATCATCTTTTTCAAAAACATTTCCACAAACTGTACCAATGCCGCAATTACCAGAATAAACACGATGGTATCCAGGTACTGAATGTCAAACCTGATCAGCACATACCGATTGATCACTCCTGCCACCGCAC
Source organism: uncultured Lachnospiraceae bacterium (assembly GCA_945621435.1). Classification (GTDB taxonomy): domain Bacteria; phylum Bacillota; class Clostridia; order Lachnospirales; family Lachnospiraceae; genus Acetatifactor. The sequence continues at coordinate 13,289 of CALZBR010000018.1, read as the reverse complement.
TTGCCAGAGTGATGACAAAAATAACCGCCACCCCCATGCCACCTGCAGTCTTGACCTTCTTGGACACTCCCAGAAACGGACACAATCCCAGAAATTGACTCAGCACCACATTGCTTACCAGGGAGGAACCGATTAAAATAACCAATAAATCTTTTACCTGATTCATTTCTCCTCCTCCTCTTCCAAGTCTACCATCTGAATCTCCTTTGTTGTGTCATAAAATCTCTTTTTGCATCCCTTATCAGAACAATTCATGCAATCCTCCGTACAACCGGAGCCGATCTTCTCATTTGGTTTTCCGGCCTTTTTCAGACGTATCTTAATATAGTTCTGCAGTGCAACCAGGCAGGCAAGCACAAAGAATGCACCGGGTGCCTGACCGAAAATACGAATGGGTTCGAAGGAAGCCGGCAGAACCTGCGCTCCAAAAACCTTGCCTGCTCCAAGGAATTCACGCAATGCTCCGATACAGGTCAGGGCAAAGGAAAAACCCAGCCCCATACCGATCCCGTCAAACAAGGACGGTATCGGAGGATTTGAATAAGCATATGCCTCTGCTCTTCCCAAAATGATACAGTTCACCACAATCAACGGTATATATACGCCCAATGCTTTGTTTAAGGAGGGCAGATAGGCTTCCAGCATTAATTGAACGACTGTTACAAAGGAAGCAATTATCACGATGAATGCCGGGATTCTCACTCTGGAAGGAATCACCTTACGCAGAAGGGATATAAACAGATTGCTGAGTGCAAGCACTGCCATGGTTGTAAGTCCCATTCCCAGACCATTCATTGCAGAAGTGGTAACCGCCAAAGTTGGACACATTCCCAACATCAGGACAAAGGTGGGATTCTCTTTCACGATACCGTTTACAAGTCTCTCTCCGGAAGACTGAAAAAGACCGTTTTTCTTAATCTCACTCATGAAGGGTACCTCCTTCCAGCAATTCCAATGCCATCTTTAGTCCACCGTTCACCGCATTGGTAACCGCTCTTGTCGTTATGGTCGCACTGCTGATGGCATCCACCTCATTCTCTGCCACCGCACCCTTCTTCGTATAGGTAAATTCTGTCACTTTTCTGCCTGCGAACTGGGGAACCAGAACCGAAGGCGCCTCCATTCCAAGCCCCGGTGTCTCAGAAATCTCTGTGATGGAAACACCTCCGACCGTTCCGTCTGCGGTCACGCCCACATAGAGCACGATCTTACCCCCATAGCCCTTTGCGGATATCGCTTCCACAACATAACCATAGAATACATCATCTGCCTTTGCTTCATAAACAGTCCCGATTTCAACCATTGTTTCTGCCAGCGCAGACAAAGTTTCCTGAGAGGGGACTGCCTCAATCGCTGTAAACTGCAATGCCTTTCCCTGTGCCTTTGCCTCAGGAAATGCTGCTATACAAGCCTCCTGAACCAATCTTTCCTGTTGTATCTTACGAGGTTCTTTTGTCACCTCATACACCACCCCCAGAAGCAGACCTGCGAGAAGTGTGATTGCAAAGAGGATACCGGCTTCTTTCAACATGGTTATCTTTTCATTTTTCATGATGTTTTCCTCCCCTCTCATATCCGAAAGCGGTAGGTTTCGTCACTTTTTCAATCAAAGGCACCAGAAGATTGCCAAGGATGATTGCATAGGAAACCCCTTCGGCTCCAGGTCCGTACATGCGAAAGATACCTGTCATCAGTCCCAGAAAGATGCCGTAAATATATTGTCCTTTCACTGTAATAGGCCTCGTCACATAATCTGTAGCCATAAAAAACGCACCCAGCATCAGACCACCGCCTGCAAGCTGTGCAGAAAGATATGCGGGATCAAAGCCTCTCTTTCCAAAAATACCGACAAACAATATAAATGTCACAATATAGCTTCCGGGAATTCTCAAATCTATGACTCCAAACAAAATCAGCAGACATGCACCGATAACCAGCGCAATCACGGAAGTCTCTCCGATGGTTCCTGCGGTTCTTCCGATCACCATATCCATCACGTTAACCGTACCTCCCTCCTTGAGAGCGGTCAACGGCGTAGCTCCCGTATAGGCATCACATTCGAAGCCTGACATGGCCTTCGGGAATGAGATCAGCAGAAAACATCTGGCTGCCAATGCAGGGTTCATAAAATTCTGCCCTAAGCCGCCAAACAGCATCTTTACAACCAGAATCGCAAATACACCGCCCAAAGCCGCCATCCAAAGCGGAATTGTCACCGGAAGATTTAATGCCAGGAGAAGTCCGGTTACCACCGCAGACAGATCAGTGACGGTTGTTTTTTTACGGTATAATCCATACAGATATTCGGTCAGCACGGTGCTTGCAATGGTTACCAGCAAAACACTTATTACCCTGGGACCAAAATTATAGATACCAAATCCTGTTGCGGGCATAAGTGCAATTATCACTGCCAGCATAATTCCATTTGTTGTCACTCTGGAACGTATATGAGGGTTGGATGATACTTTATACTGTTCGTTCATGGCTTTCTCCTCTATTTCTTCCTTTTTGCAAGTTGCATCTTACGCATAGACTTGATTTCCTGAGTCAAATGTCTTCTGGCGGGGCAAACATAACTGCAGCATCCGCATTCGCAACATTCCATGCCATGGTTTGCCAGAAAGGGGTCCTCATCAAAGCGCTCAGCATAATCCGCCAGTCGACTGGGAATGACACGGCCGGGACATACCTCCACGCACCGTCCGCAGTTGATACACGGACCGGGCTCCAACGCCGACACCTCGTCCTTTGTAAATGCCAATAGTGCTGTCGAAGTTTTTGTCGTAGGTACATTTAAGTCAAACATGGCAAATCCCATCATGGGACCGCCGCAGATGATCTTTTCAGGCTTTGTTCTGAATCCTCCTGCTTCCTCCAGAATCTCCTGATAGCTCATACCGATTTTCACCCGGAAATTTCTGGGATTTTCAATCGCATCTCCCGTCACCGTTACGATTCTTTCCATCAGAGGTCTTCCTTCGGTAAGCGCTCTGTAAACCGCAACAATGGTATCCACATTGTTTACAATACATCCCACATCCGCAGGAAGCATGGTGGAATTAATCTTTCTCCCGGTAGTCGCATAAATCAGGTGTCTTTCACCACCCTGAGGGTATTTTGTCTTTAATGCCTTGACACTGATATTTGTTTCATCCTTGGTAAGCTTTCTGAGAAGTGCAATACAATCCGGCTTATTGTCTTCTACCGCAAGAATTCCCTGCGCATTTTCAAAGAGACTAAGCAGAATCTTCAAGCCACCAATCAACTTTTCAGGCTCCTCCAGCATGCGCCTGTAGTCTGATGTGAGATAGGGTTCGCACTCAGCACAGTTCGCAATAACATAGTCGATCTCTTCCGGTTCCTTGGGTGACAATTTGACATGAGTAGGGAATCCTGCGCCACCCATTCCTACAATTCCTGCCTCACGAATGATCTCTATGATTTCTTCTCTGCTAAGTTTATCCAAGGGTGCAGCAGGGAAAAATCCCACGTCTTCATAAAGTCCGTCGTTTTCCACAACAATACTCATGACCATATCGCCGGTAACAACACGCCTGGGTTCAATGGATTTTACGACTCCGGAAACCGATGCATACACCGGTGCAGACACAAAAGCGCCGCTCTCTGCAATCTTTTGTCCCGCAAGCACCCTGTCACCTTTCTGAACAATTGCCTTGGCAGGTGCACCAATATGTTGTGAAAGAGGATATACCAATTCTCCTTTTGGAAGAATATCCATTATTGGCATATCTTTTGACAGTTCCTTGCCGTCATAGGGATGTATGCCGCCCACAAATGTCAATTTTGCCATATCAAGCTATGTCCTTTCAGAATAGAATTAATTTAAATATACTATTTTTTTCAACAAAATACTACTGCAATTTTTTATTTTATGGTATGATTAATGTGGTTTTTAACTGACTGTCCGGCGGACTGTCCGCCATAGGAGGATTTGTATGAGAACAACTGAGGAAACACTGATTGATTTTAGCATTTCTTACCCTCTTGAAAAACTGGCTTCACCGGAGCAGCTTCTATTTATCGATATAGAGACGACGGGCTTTACGGCGAATTCTTCCTTTCTCTATCTGATTGGCTGTGCATATTTTTCCGGAAACAGTTGGCACACGATCCAATGGCTCGCCGAAAACACATCACAGGAAGCCGATGTATTGAATGCTTTTTTTGCTTTTTCAAAAAATTATGACTATCTGGTACATTACAACGGCAACCATTTCGATTTGCCCTACATCACCCAGAAATGCGAACAGCTCCTGCTTCCTTACTCCTTCGACGGATTTGAGGGAATCGACTTATACAAGAGGATTGCTCCATATAAAGCGATTCTGCAGCTTCCCAATTGCAAGCAAAAAACAGTGGAACAGTTTATGGACATCCATCGCAAGGATATTTACAGTGGCGGAGAATTGATCAGCATATATCAGGATTATACCTCCTCTCCCACAAATGACGCTGAAGAGACTCTGTTCCTTCACAACCTCGATGATTTGAAGGGAATGCTTCAAATCCTTCCCATGCTGGGTTACCATGACTTGTTTCATGAACCTTTACATGCCAGAAAAGTCCAGGCCAATACCTATAAAGATCTCAACGGAAATCTGCGCAAAGAATTATTCATGTCAGTATCTTCCGAGACCGCCCTGCCTAAGGCATTCTCTGCTACTGCTGAAGGCTGCTATCTTCACGCTGAAGGCACGGAAGTAACTATAAAGGTACCGATTTATGAAGAAGAATTAAAGTATTTCTATTCTAATTACCGTGATTACTATTATCTTCCTGTTGAGGATGTTGCATTACACAAATCGGTTGCCGATTTTGTTGACAAGGATCATCGTACCGTTGCTACAGCCTCCAACTGTTACACCCGGAAATACTCCCTCTATCTTCCTCAATGGAATAACACTTTTGAACCCTTTTTCAAAAGGGAATACAAGAGCAACGAGCTGTTTTTTGAGCTTACGGATGAGGCCAAAAAAGACAGACAGCTCTTTTCAGAATATGCTTCTCACATACTCAACATGCTGGCTGCCGTTTATAGTAAAAACTTCGGACGTCAAAACAACAGGAAAACAGATTAATATGTTTACAAACAAAAAAAAGGAGCAAACTGCTCCTTTTTTATGCCTTTGGCTTCTGATAGAAGAACGAATTCTTTCTGATAAAACCCATCTCTTTATAGTTAATAATCTGTTCCGTGCTTCCGATAAACAGAACTCCTCCCGGAGCAAGAGCATTGTAGAACTTTCTAAACACCTCATCCTTTGCTTCTTCCGTAAAATAAATCAATACATTACGGCAAACAATCAGATGATATCCTGAGGGATACATATCCCTCAGCAAATTATGCTCTTTATAACTGACTCTCGACTTTATCTCGTCAACAATCTTATACGATGGTCCCACCTGAGTGAAATATTTCTTTTTGAATTCATCAGGAACGCCGACAATGCTTTTATCCGAATACAATCCAACCTTTGCCTTGGCAATAATCTGCTTGTCCAAATCAGTAGCAAGTATATTGATTCTATTCATTGGAACATGTGCAGATAAAGCCATAACCAGCGAATAGGGCTCATCACCTGTTGAACAGGCTGCACTCCATACCTTCAGACCGGAACCGAAATTCCGAACCAATTCCGGAATCACCTCACGGTCCATCAGTTTCCACTGATCAGGATTGCGATAAAACTCCGAGACATTGATTGTTATATAGCTTACAAACTCTTCAAAAAGCTCTTTGTCCGATTTGAGTGCCTGAATATATTTATCATAGCCCTCAATCTTATGCTTTGCAATCAAGGTGTCGATGCGGCGCTTCATCTGCTTTTCTTTGTAACAGTTCAGGTCAATTGCAGTCAGTTTCAGTATTTCACTTTTAAAATACTCATAATCATATGCCATTGCCTGCATCCCGCCTTTATCTGATAATCTTAGAACAAAACCTCACGGATTATTCTTCCGTCTGAGCAGCAATAACCTCATCAACATTTACTGCTACTTCATCCGCATCTTCGGTAGCTTCAGGAGCTGTAAGTGCCTTGATGCTCAGTGATATCTTTCTGTCACTTTCATTGAAATCGGTTACCTTTGCAGTTACCTCATCACCAACCTTCAGCACGTCTGCAGGTTTATCCACATGTTCTTTGGAAATCTGAGAAACATGAAGGAGTGCATCCACACCGGCTTCCAGCTCTACGAAAGCACCAAAATCTGTCATTCTTGCAACCTTACCGGTAACAACGCTGCCCACTGCATACTTGTCCGCAGCGTTCTTCCAGGGATTCTCATCGTCAAACTTCAAGGAAAGTGCTACCTTGCTGCCGGAAATCTCCTTAATCAGAACTTTAACCTTGTCACCAACCTTAAATACCTTCTTGGGATGCTCAATACGACCCCAGGACATCTCAGAAATATGAAGCAGTCCGTCTGCTCCGCCGAGGTCGATAAAAGCGCCGAAATCAGTAACATTCTTGACAGTACCTTCTACGATGTCGCCTTCGTGAATCTTCTCGAAGAGTTCTTTCTGAAGCTCTGCCTTCTGTGCAGCCACAAGCTGTCTGCGGTCGCCGATATATCTTCTGCGCTTGGGATTGTACTCGCTGATCACAAATTCAATTTCCTGACCTGCATACTTGGTCAGATCCTTCTCGTATGTGTCGGAAACCAGACTTGCAGGGATGAATATTCTTACTTCGTCCACAATAACACTTAATCCGCCATCCAGAACCTGGGCAACGGTTGCCTTAAGAACCTCTTTGTTATTGAAAGCCTCTTCAATTCTCTTGTTGCCTCTGTCAGCAGCAAGCCTCTTGTAGGTCAGCATAACCTGACCCTCACCGTCATTTACCTTCAGAACCTTAACTTCCATGGTGTCGCCAACCTTGACTGCCTTCTGCAGATCAACGCCGGAATCATTGGTATACTCATTCTTTGTAAGAATACCGTCTGACTTGTATCCGATGTTCAAGATGATCTCTTCAGCCTTAACATCGATGACTGTACCCTCGACTACCTCTCCTGAATGTATTGTCTTAATTGAATCTTCCAACATTTGTTCAAAAGTTAATTCTGACATAATTTTGAACCTCCTCGATTAATTTATTTGGGGTGGAAGCCCCCGCTGTAATACCCACCAGGCGAACATCTTCAGGCAGTTCTAAATGCAAGTCATCCAGTGTCTGTATAAAATAGGTCTTTGCACATTTCTCCTGACAGATACCATAGAGCTTCATCGTATTAGAGCTGTGCTTCCCTCCTATTACAATCATAACATCTGCTTCCTCTGCCAATTTAGCTGCAGAACGCTGACGTTCTTCCGTTGCGTTGCAGATAGTATTCACAACACTAACATTGTAACCTTTTTTTTCTAAAATTTCAACTAAATCTTGAAATTTATTGTAGTTATATGTCGTTTGCGCCACGAGACAGTATTTTTCAGTTTCCTCCGTCATAAAATCCATGGTTTCGTCCGGCTCCTGAATTACTTTAACCGGTCCCCTGCACCACCCGACAATTCCTTCCACTTCCGGATGTTTGGGATCTCCGGCTATCAGAATACGCTCGCCGTTTTCTTCGTGTTCTCTGACAATCTTGTGAATCCGTTTTACAAAGGGACAGGTAGCATCTATAATCTCTACTTTCTTCTGTTCCAACAGTCCATAAATCTCTTCGGAGACACCGTGCGCACGAATGATGACCGCGGTTTCTCCCTCCCTCCGGAGGGGCAGTTTTTCCAATGCCTCCCTGTCTTCCAGCACACGAATCCCCTGCTCTGACAATTCTCTGATCACTTCTTCGTTATGCACAATTGGACCATAGGTATAAATAGTCTTCCCTCTTTTTAACTGTTCATACACCGTATCTACCGCACGTTTTACACCAAAGCAGAATCCGGCGCACTCAGCCAGTCTGACTTCCATCTCATTACCCTTTCACACTTCGTCTTATCTCTTTGCCAGTTCAAGGATTCTCTCGATCACTTCCTCGATCGTCATATCTGAAGAATCCACCAAAACAGCATCCTCCGCCTGCTTAAGCGGCGAAATCTCTCTATGCATGTCACGATAATCTCTTTCTTCTATGTCCGCCTTAATCTTCCCAAGATCGCAGTTCTCACCCTTCGCCGTAAGCTCATCATATCTACGCTTTGCTCTTACCATACTGCTAGCAGTCAGATAAATCTTGGTCTGCGCCTTAGGCAATACACAGGTTCCGATATCTCTTCCGTCCATAATACAGTCACTCTCTGCCGCAAGAAGCTGTTGCAGCTCCACGAGACGCTTTCTCACTTCGGGCACAACACTGGTAACGGAGGCTGCATTCCCCACCTCTTCTGTCCGAAGAAAAGCATTCACATTCTCACCGTTTAAATAAACAGCCTGGACACCGTCTTCAAATCCAATCTTAATATCTGCACCGGTACAAGCCCCGGCGATTGCTGCCCGATCCTGCAGATCAACCTTCTCGCGAAGCATATACAATGCCATGGCACGATACATGGCTCCCGTATCCACATAAATACATCCAAGTCTCTCGGCAACTGCCTTCGCTATGGTACTTTTTCCTGCACCTGCAGGTCCGTCTACTGCAATATTATATGCCATCTCTTTTCTCCCATCACAAATTATATTTTTCAGTCAACCCAATCCGCATTTATGAAATTCCGGCCAAATGTCCTGTTGACCATGCAATCTGCAGATTATAGCCGCCCGTGAATGCATCGAGATCAAGAACTTCTCCCGCAAAGAACAATCCTTCCACTTTTTTCGATTCCATGGTAGACGGGTTCACATCTTTCACGGATATTCCGCCTCTGGTAATAATCGCCTCCTGAAATCCTCTTGCCCCCGTAACTGTCAATGGCAGATTTTTGATCAGCCGAATCAGATTTTGTCTTTCCTGCTTCGATACTTCGTTTACCCTTTTGTCCGGATGTATTCCTGACAGAGAAACCATCACAGGTATCATTCGAATCGGGAACAGGGCACCCAAAGCATTTTTAAATTGCTTATTCCTGTTTTCCTCAAAATCTCTGAGCAGACGATTATCTAATTGTTCCTCCGTCATCGCAGGCTTTAGGTCAATGAATAACCGCGCTTCTCCGGGGGTGTATAAACTGCCTGCCGACAAAACCAGAGGACCGCTGACTCCGAAATGCGTGAACAGCATCTCTCCAAACCCCTGATACAGCTCCTTATTCCCCCGCACCAGACGCAGACTAACATTCTTCAAAGTAAGTCCCATCAGTTCCCTGCACCATGTTTCTTTTGTCTCCAGCGGCACCAGACCGGGAAACAGTTTCGTAATCTGATGCCCCGTCTCCTCCGCCATACGGTAACCGTCTCCCGTGGAACCGGTAGAAGGATAGGACACTCCTCCGGTACACAGAATCACTTTATCCGCCTCCACCATTTTCCCACTCTTCAATCTGACCCCTGTGATTCTGTAAAATGACTTTTTGCTCTTTTCTCCATCGCCGGAATCGGATTTCGGATTCTCGCACACCTCAAGGGATGCCACTTCTGTATTCAGCCGAATTTCAACCTTCCTTTTGTCCAATTCCCTGCGAAATGCCGCAATGACATCCGAGGAGTGGTCAGACACCGGGAAAACTCTGTCTCCGCGCTCTATCTTCAGCGGACATCCGGCCCTTTCCAGGAACTCCATCACTGCCGTATTATCAAAGCCATAAAATGCACTATATAAAAACTTACGATTGGTGCACACATTGGAAAGAAGCGTTTCCACATCAGCCGCATTGGTTACATTACAACGCCCCTTGCCGGTGATAAATACCTTTTTACCAAGCTTTTCGTTTTTCTCTATCAAACAGACCTTACTGCCGGAATCTGCCGCCGCTACGGCAGCCATCATCCCCGCAGCACCGCCCCCTACTACAATCACCTTTTTCATAAACTTATTATGCTTCTTCCTCCGACTTTCGCAGCGAATAATTCAGCATAGGTTCATCATCTATAAAATTAATCTCATCATTCAGATAAACCTGATAATTATTCCATGTTTCCTCAAGCGTTTCCAGATTTTTTCTGACCTCCTGAGGCTTCTTCAAACACATTGCAACCACCAGCGCATTTATCATACTCAATGGTGCCACCAGAGAATCCACAATGGAAACCATATCACTTCTGGCCAGCAGATTGCAGGAGGAATACAGGCACATCGGAGAATGAACCGAATCTGTAACGGCAATCACCTTTGCGTTTCGATCGCTGGCGAATTCCATGGCTTTCAGGGTTCTCATGGAATATCTCGGGAAACTGATGCCCACAAAGCAATCCCCGGGGCTGATCCGGATCATCTGTTCAAAGGTTTCGCTTACACTGGTTGTCTTGAGCAAGATGACATCCGGCCGAATCATATTTAAATAAAAATGCAGGAATTCCGCCAATGGCTCATTACTTCTAAGTCCCATCACATATATTTTCTCTGCGGTAAGAAGTGTGTTAACTGCTGTCTCAAAGGTATTGGGATCCAGATTATCAATGGTATGCTGAATCTTTTCGATATCAGCCGTCAAAACCGATGTCAGCACCTCGGATTGAGAACTCCTTCCATACCTTGCATCCATTTTTTGTATGCGATTCAGCTTGCTTTTCACACATTCTTCCAGCGCCTTCTGGAACTCCGGATAACCGCTGCAGCCGATTCCGGAAGCAAAACGCACAACAGTAGACTCGCTGATTCCAAGTGTTTCTCCAAGCTTTGCAGCCGTCATAAATACGGCCTGATCATAATGTTCCAGAATATACGTTGCAATCGCTTTATGTCCCTTGCTCATTTTCCCGTAACAATCAGTTATACGCGCTAATATATCATTTTTTTCTTCCATATCTGCTCCTATTTCATTTCAGCAAAGGATTGGTAGATATTCTCCAACATTTTCTTCGTTTCTATATCCGGCAAATCATAATCACCCGTAAGTGACATGCACGCTGCTCCATGGATAAATATCCATATTTTCGTAAACAACCCGCCGGGATCCGAACACCCTTGAATTCTTGCAAGATTTGCTTCATACACCACACTGCCGCTGTTGCCGTTTAGCAGTTCATACATACCTTTTCTCCCAGCCCTTCCATTGACAAAAAGAAGTTCAAACAAATGTTTTTCCTCCCGTGCAAAAGATATGTAAGCCATCCCCAGATTGCTGAAAGGCGTCTTTCCCGTTTTGGGATATACTTTGTAATAATCCTGAAAAAAATCTGCAGCCTGGTCATAAACCGCATCCCAGAGCTCGTCCATACTTTTGTACACACGAAAAATCGGCTGAGTCGAACAGCCAACCCTGGAAGCCACTCTTCTGGCGGTCACATTGGAAAATCCCTCTTCTCTTGTCATTGCAAATGCTGTGTCAAGAATCATCTGTATGGTAATCGTTTCTTTTCTTGCCATTGCTTTACCCTTTCAAAGGCCGCATATCAATACTTTATCTTTCGAATGTCCCATGCGGTAACATATGTTATTTTACCGAGCAAAAAAGAGCTTGTCAAGTCGAAGGCAAAAGTTCCAAGGTATATATTCAAGGATTTTTCAATTCATGTATCCAAAAACGACAGACCGCTATCCTCTTCCGAAGCTAAAGCTGTCTGTCGTTTTCTATTATCTCCTATAGATTTATACAGGGTATGCGCCGTTCTTTGTGTCAGCCTGAGTCATATCAACCTTCTCCTGCTGAGCCTGACGATACTTAAAGAAATCTGTGGCAACCTGAGGGAACAGTGCATAGGACAACACATCCTCGTCCTGCTGCTTCCACTCCTTCATTTCTGTTTCCAACTTACTCATCTCGTTGTCCAGCTTGTCCGCAAATCGGCAGGTAATTCTCTCTTCACCGGGAATAACCTTATCAATAACTTCCTGACTCATAGGCTTAACAGTCTGACCATACTCACCGCGAAGAACTGCCTTGGTCTCCTTTGTGGCCATCTTGTATCTCTCACCCATAAGTACATTGAACACAGCCTGAGTACCGACAATCTGAGAAGAAGGGGTAACCAGCGGAGGCTCACCCAGGTCTTTACGCACCTGAGGAATCTCCTTCAACACATCATAATATCTGTCCTCAGCGTTCTGCTCCTTCAACTGGCTAACCATGTTGGAAAGCATTCCGCCGGGCACCTGGTAAAGCAGAGTCTTGATATCAACACCCATCACCTTGGGATTCAGCAGACCGCTTGCAAGGCACTCGTCTCTGTAAGGACGGAAGTAATCTGCAATCTCCGCCAGCAGATTCTGATCGAAGCCGGTATCATACTCGGTTCCCTTGAAGGTCTCAACCATAACCTCGGTAGCGGGCTGTGATGTACCCATAGCAAAGGGACTCATAGCGGTATCAATGACATCAACGCCGGCCTCTACTGCCTTCAGGTAAGTCATGCTGGCCACACCGGAAGTATAGTGTGTATGTAACTGAATCGGAAGCTTGGTGTTCTCCTTCATTGCTTTGATCAGCTCAGTTGCTTTGTAAGGAACAAGCAGACCTGCCATATCCTTAATACAGATGGAATCGGCACCCATCTCTTCAATATTCTTGGCCATAGTTGCCCAATACTCTAATGTATATGCGTCGCCAAGGGTATAAGACAGAGCTACCTGGGCATGACCTCTTCCCTCCTGCTGTTTCATCTTGTTGGTAGCGTTAACTGCTTCCTGAAGGTTAGGAAGATAGTTCAGACAATCGAAAATACGGATAATATCAATACCGTTTGCAATGGATTTCTGAACGAAGGCATCTACCACGTCATCAGCGTAGGGTCTGTATCCCAGAATATTCTGTCCGCGGAACAGCATCTGAAGCTTGGTATTCTTGAAACCGTCACGAAGCTTACGCAGTCTTTCCCAGGGATCTTCCTTCAGGAAACGAAGAGAAGCATCAAAGGTTGCACCACCCCAACACTCTACGGAATGATAGCCAACCTTATCCATCTTCTCAACAATGGGAAGCATGAATTCGGTAGGCATTCTGGTTGCAATCAGAGACTGGTGAGCATCACGCAGTATAGTTTCCGTAATCTTTATAGGTTTCTTTGTGATTTCTGACATTACGAATCTCCTCCATAATTTTGAATAGTTTAAGCATTCATAAGCCCTGCGGGCTTATTTCATCGCGCTATGCGCTTGCATTCTTTTGCGCTGTGCATTCATAAAGCCCTGCGGGCTTATTTCATCGCGCTATGCGCTTGCATTCTTTTGCGCTGTGCATTCATAAGCCCTGCGGGCTTATTTCATCGCGCTATGCGCTCTATATG